>NZ_JAHRBL010000005.1 GCF_019693445.1 Deinococcus aquaedulcis
AGCCGCACACCAAGTTCGAAGCCAGCGTGTACGTGCTGAGCAAGGACGAGGGTGGCCGTCACAGCGCGTTCTTCGGTGGCTACCGCCCCCAGTTCTACTTCCGCACGACCGACGTGACGGGTGTGGTGGAACTGCCCGAAGGCGTCGAAATGGTGATGCCCGGTGACAACATCACCTTCGTGGTGGAACTCATCAAGCCCATCGCCATGGAAGAAGGCCTGCGCTTCGCCATCCGCGAAGGTGGCCGCACTGTCGGCGCTGGCGTCGTTGCCAAGGTCCTGGAGTAAGACCACTTCAGTCTGAGAAAGAGGCCCCTCACGGGGCCTCTTTTTTTGCGCCCTGTAGGCTGGGGTATGGCAAAGCAACTCCCGGCCCTGTCGGCCCACCTGCAGGCGTTTGTAGAGGCTCAGCGTATTTTCTTCGCGGGCACCGCCGCGCCGGAAGGCCGCGTGAATCTTTCCCCCAAGGGCATGGACAGCCTGCGGGTGCTGACGCCCACGCGCGTGGCGTGGCTGAATGTGACTGGCAGTGGCAATGAGACAGCGGCTCACCTGCAACGTTCGCCCCGCATGACCCTGATGTTCTGCGCGTTTGAAGGCCCGCCGCTGATCCTGCGGCTCTACGGCCAGGCCCACATGATTCAGCCGGCCGACCCGGAATGGCCTGGGCTTCTGTCGCTGTTCCCAGACCTACCCGGCGCACGGCAGATTTACGTCCTCGACATTGATTTGGTTCAGACCTCGTGTGGCATGGCGGTGCCGACCTTCAGCTATCAGGCAGAACGCGACGAGCTCAACGCGTTGCACCGCCGGATGGGCCCCGAGGAGATCCGAAGCTACTGGCTGAGGCGCAACACGCACAGCATCGACGGTTTTCCAACCGGCATCCAGACCACAGTGGACACCTGAGAGGTCGACCCCTATAATTCGAATGTTGCCCGCCACAAGGCGGGCTTTTACCAGCGTGGCCCCGGCACCTGCCCACGGCCCGTTGCCCCCTTCAGGGACGCTGGGAGCAAAGCCGCCCCACCAAAGGGCCTTTGCGAAGGAGCAGCTCATGGCGAAAGACGGCCCCCGCATCATCGTGAAAATGGAAAGCACCGCCGGCACCGGGTTCTACTACACCACCACCAAGAACCGCCGCAACACGCAGGCGAAGATGGAACTGCGCAAGTACGACCCCGTGGCCAAGAAGCACGTGGTCTTCAAAGAGAAGAAGGTCTGAGCTTCCGCGCCTGCGGGCGCTCCATGCCCGCTGTGCCCAGCGGATCTCCCCTTTTTCTCTGTCGCAGGTGAACGCATGAACTTGATTCAGTACTTCCGTGATTCGCGCGCCGAACTGTCGCGCGTCTCGTGGCCCAGCCGGGCGCAGGTGCTGGAAGGCACGCAGGCTGTGCTGATCTTTGTGATCGCCCTGACCTTGATCGTGTTCGCCATGGACCAGTTGTTTGGCGCCCTGATTCGCGCGGTGCTGCCATGAGTATCGAGTGGTACGCCGTGCACACCTACGTGGGTCAGGAAGACCGCGTGGAACAGCACCTGATGGAACGCGCGGGCAAACTGGGCATGCGCGGCACCAAGATCTTTCAGGTGATCCAGCCGGAAGAGGAAGCCGTGGAACTGCGTGAGGGCGGCAAGAAAGAAACCGTCCGCCGCAAGCTGTTTCCGGGCTACGTCTTCGTGCAGATGGATGTGGAAGACGACGACGCCCCCGGCGAACTGGGCGAGTCCTGGGAAGTCGTGCGCGGCACGAATGGCGTGACCGGCTTCGTGGGTACCGCCACCCGCCCTGTGCCCCTCTCGCCCGAAGAGGTGCAGCGTCTGCTGGCCTCGGTGGGCGTGGCGGCCCAGCCTGTGGTGGAAGAAGCGCCGCGCGTGAAGATCGACTTCAAGGCGGGCGACATGGTGCGTGTCACCAGCGGCCCCTTTGCCGACTTCAGCGGCGTGGTGAGCGAAGTGAACATGGCGCAGTCCAAGGTCAAGGTGCTGGTCAGCATCTTCGGCCGCGAGACGCCTGTGGAACTCGACTTCAGCCAGGTCGCCAAGTAAACCCCACTCGGCCCTTGGCAAAGACGCCGGGGGCCGCTAGACTGAAAAAGTTGCTGTTTTCCGTCTGGGGTCACCCCAGGCGGTCAAGACGGAACTTAGCGCCATCACCCCAGCCGGCCCAGGCGCCAGCGCGGGGGAGCTAAGGAGGAACCAAATGAAGAAAGTCGCAGGGTTAGTCAAACTGCAACTCCCGGCGGGCAAGGCCACCCCGGCCCCCCCCGTGGGTCCCGCGCTGGGTCAGTACGGCGCGAACATCATGGAGTTCACGAAGGCGTTCAACGCGCAGACGGCCGACAAGGGTGACGCGATCATCCCCGTCGAGATCACCATCTACGCCGACCGCTCGTTTACCTTCATCACCAAGACCCCTCCCATGAGCTACCTGATCCGTAAGGCCGCTGGCCTGCAGAAGGGTAGCGCGACCCCCAACAAGGCCAAGGTCGGCAAGCTCAGCTGGGACCAGGTGCTGGAAATCGCCAAGACCAAGATGCCCGACTTGAACGCGGGCAGCGTGGAAGCCGCCGCCAATACGGTGGCCGGCACCGCCCGCTCCATGGGCGTGACCATTGAGGGGGCCCCCAATGCCTAAGCGTGGCAAGCGGTATCAGGCGCTGGCGGCCAAAGTGGACCGCAAGAAGCAGTACACCATCGACGAAGCCGCTGCCTTGGTCAAGGACCTGGCGACCGCCAAGTTTGACGAGACCGTGGAAGTGCACTTCCGCCTCGGCATTGACCCCCGCAAGAGCGACCAGAACGTGCGTGGCACGGTGGCGCTGCCCCACGGCACCGGCAAGACCGTGCGTGTGGCCGTGATCACCAAGGGCGACAACGTGCAGGCCGCCGAAGCGGCGGGCGCCGATGTGGTGGGCAGCGAGGACCTGATCGAGCGCATTGCCGGCGGGTTCATGGACTTCGACGCCGTGGTCGCCACCCCCGACATGATGGCCCAGGTGGGCCAGAAGCTCGCCCGTCTGCTCGGGCCGCGCGGCCTGCTGCCCAACCCCAAGAGCGGCACCGTGGGCCCCGACGTGACCGGCATGGTCAAGGGCCTCAAGGCCGGCCGCATCGAGTTCCGCAACGACAAGACCGGCGTGGTGCACGCACCCATCGGCAAGGCCAGCTTTGAGCCCGGCAACCTCAGCGCCAACTACACCGCCCTGGTGAGCGCGCTGGAAGCCGCCAAGCCCGGCAGCGCCAAGGGCGTGTTCCTGCGCAGCGCCTTCCTGACCACCACCATGGGCCCCAGCATCGAGCTGACCCTGACCAGCGCCTAAACCGCGCGTTGATGGGCGAAGGTTGATGGTTGACCGAAAAACCGTAGACCCTCAACCTTCACCCATCAACATCCTTCAGCACCCCGGTGCGCTCTCGCACCTCTCCAATCCGTTTCTATTCCGGCACCTAAGACAGCGGGGACCCTTGCCAGGTTTAAACAGCCCGCCGAGTTGCCAGGGGCGCGACCGTGCACCTGGACTCGTTCCCACCAAGGAGGTACTGCGTGGCGAACGAAAAGAACCAGCAGACCCTCAGCGCCCTGACGGGCAGCCTCTCGGGCGTCGAATCGTTTTACGTCGTCGACTACCAAGGCCTGACCGCCGGTCAGCTGAGCAAACTGCGCAAGGACATCCGTGAAAAGGGGGGGCAGCTGATTGTTGCCAAGAACACCCTGATTAACCTCGCCCTTCAGGGCGACGGCCGTGACTTCAGCGACGCGCTGAAGGGCCCCAGCGCCATCGTGGTGGCGCAGGACGATCCCGCTGGGGTCGCCAAGGCCCTGAGCGACGCCGCCAAGGGCAACGACAAGGGCATTCCCGCCGTGAAGGCCGGCCTTGTTGAAGGCAACCGCGTGGACGTCAAGGTGATTGAGCGTCTGGCGAGCCTGGGCAGCAAGCAGAGCCTGCAGGGCGAGCTGGTGGGCGTGCTCAGCGCGCACCTCAGCAACTTCGTGGGCATCCTCGAAGCGTACAAAGAAAAACTCGAAGGCCAGGGCGCTTAAGCCCCCGGTCTGCCCCCAACAGGGCACCCCCCACTTCAATTTCGGAGGACACAATCATGGCTTACGACAAACAAGCGCTCATCGACCAGCTCGGCCAGCTCACCATCATGGAACTCGCGGACCTCATCGACGGTCTGAAGGAAACCTGGGGCGTGACTGCCGCCGTGGCCGCCGGCCCCGCCGCTGGCCCCGCCGCCGCTGTGGAAGAGAAGACCGAATTTGACGTGGTGCTGGTGGATGCCGGCGCCAGCAAGATCAACGTCATTAAGGAAATCCGCGCCATCACCGGCCTGGGTCTGAAGGAAGCCAAGGACATGAGCGAGAAGGGCGGCGTGCTGAAGGAAGGCGCCAGCAAGGACGACGCCGAGAAGATCAAGGCCCAGCTGGAAGCTGCTGGCGCCAAGGTCGAACTGAAGTAAGTCCCCCTTCACCGGGAGTGCAGCCCCCAGCCCACGCGGCTGGGGGTTTTATTTGGGGTTTGGCGGCACCCATGCACCATAGAGTGGCGCTCCTCTAGCTTTGAGGCGCGCCCAACTTTTGCTCGCTTGACTCAACTGGGATCGCTGGGAGCGTCGTTGGCCTCACAGGGGCAGCCCATTCTCCTCCAGGCCTGAAGGGCGGTCTCTCCATTCCGCCTATGCCCCTGCTGCTTTACCACCATCCAGCGTATTCGACACAGAGCGACCCTGGGTATTTCTTAGGGTCGCTCTGCGTTCCGCTCTCAGCTCCAGGGCAGCAAGCACAAGCCCAGCACAAAGGCGGCCAGCCCGCTCTGCTGTGCGCGCACCAGCACCTGCCGCACGAATACCGAAGGATCGGCCGCCAGCTGCTGGGCCACCACCGGGGGCAAGTCGGTACGGGCAGCGATGTACATGCGCACCCCGTAATCGGCGTCGCTGGCCAGCCGGGCAATCAGCGCGGGGGGCAGTTCGGGCCGGGCCGCAATCCGCGCCCGCACCTGCCACGCCGGATGGCCCACCATCTGGTCAATCTGGTGGGCAGTGAGAGCCGGGTGGGCCGCCGCCGCCGCCTGGATCTCGATGGCCGAGGCGATCAGGGCGTGCCGCAGCAGCCACGCCGGGGCGTCGGGTTGCGAGAGCAGGCGCAACAGGGTGTGCAGCGGCACGTCGAGCAGCAATCGGGGATGGGCCAGCCGCAGCAGCGGCAGCGCCGGATTGGCCAGCACCTGGGCCGGGAAGGTGGCCGCCAGGTCTTCCAGCAGCGCGGGCGGCGTGTTGGGATGCGCGGCAATGGCGGCGCGCAGTTCGGGGGGTGCGCCCTGCGCCAGCCGCTCCAGTTCAGCGGCCGTGGCGCCGGGCGCCAGCGTCAGTACCGCTGGTGGGCTGGAATGTTCAGCTTCTCCTGCCATAGCGCAAGCAACTCCTTCAGGTCGTCCTGGGGGTCTTCGCCGGGACGCTGCGGCGGCAGGTCATCCAGCACTTCAAAACGGAAACTTTCGGGGCCATCCGTGGCCCAGTCGCGCTGCATCTGCGCGTGGCGGTGACCACGCAGCTGCAGCTCAAAGCGAATGCGGTTCAGCTGCCCCTCCACATGCGAACTGCTGCCCAGCAAGGTCCGCCCCGAGGGCAGGTGGGTGATCCGGTAAATCCCCATGCGCGGGGTGAAGGTCCGGGCGGCGCGGCGGCCCTCGGCAGTCATGGGGCCGCTCCGAAGGCAGGGGCGGCCAGATACAGCGCGTGCAGGCGCAGGTCCTCGGGCCACCCTGCCACCTGGGCCTCGAAGGCCGCGCGATCCCCGGCGTACAGGGCGCGGCTGGCGTCCTCGGCCCCGGGGAGGTCGCCGCCCATGACCGTCAGGAAGCGGTCGGCGGCGAGGCTGGCCATGCGGCGGCGCTCGCCTTCGGGGTCGGCTTTGCGGGCCTCGTCAATCAGGCGGCGCAACGCCGCTGAGGCGCCATTAGGATGGCTTTCCAGCCAGTCCCAGTGCCGGGGCAGCAGCGAGACTTCGCGCGACACCACCCCCAGCTTGGGCCGCCCGGGACCCGCCTTGGCGCCGGGGGCATGCCGGGCCAGCACCTCGTCCACGGTGCCGCGCCAGTCGAAATCGACTGGGCGGCCCGTTTCGTCGTTGAACACGATCAGGGGCTGGGTGCGGGGGCTGGCCAGGGCGTCCAGCGCGGCTTTGACAGTCCGCAGCGTTTCGGGCAGTGGCCCGGTGGCCAGCCGCTGCGGGCCCAGGAAAGCGGTATAGGTGGGCTGGGTCATGGCGCGATATTACCCGGGTGGAATTCAAAAACGCAATATCACCCGGGTAATAAAGATGGCCTAGCCCTCAGGTTGGTACTGGAACACCTGCTCCAGTGGCCGGCCCAGCGCAGCAGCCAGCTTGAAGGCCAGTTCCAGCGACGGCGCATACTTGCCGCCCTCAATGGCAATCACGGTCTGCCGGGTGACGCCCACCTGCTGGGCCAGCTGCTGCTGGGTCATCTCGCCTGCTTCAAAGCGCAGGCGGCGAAGCTGGTTGCTCACGGGCACCCTCAGCCGCCCCGGTGGTACGACCACAGCGACACGATATTGCCCGCCACTTCGGCCAGGACAAACGACAGCAGCGCCACATGCAGCAGGGTGCCCGGCACCGCCAGGGCCGCCCCGCCCGGCAGCAGTAGGACGCTGCCCCAGGTAAAGCCCAGCCCAGCCAGCACGACATAGGAGGTGCGGGTGGCCCGCAAGGCGATGGCGCGGTCACGCTCGTCTGTCAGGGCCCCCTCGGGCCCGCCTTCCAGACGGCGCCAGACCCACAGGCTCAGCGGCAGTAGCACCGCCTGGACCACGATCAGCAGGACCAAGGCTGGGCCAATGGTGGCTGTGCCCGCCAACAGTTCGGGCCACACGAAAGCGAAATAGGGCACGTACAGGGCCAGCGTGGTCAGCAGACTCATCCACGCGGTTTTCTCCTGCACTGGCCGTTGCGGCGCCGACTCAAGGTGAGATGGGGTCATGCCCCAAAGTAAGCTAAACCGGACATGATGTCAAGGAAACCAGACATTCGGTTGTGGGAGGAGGCGTGGGGGTCAGGCTTCAGCGCGCTCCAACCGGCGTTCTCCAATCGTTCGGACCATTTTTGAACAAGGCGAGCAGGCTGGCCCTGCGGGACACGCCGTCTGAAACGCTGGGTCCGCTCAACCCCCTAGGCGGCGGCGCTCTACCTGTCCCCCCGAAGGCGAAGGAGGAAAACAGCGGGTTCGTCGGGCCGCTCTCCGCAAAGAGGCCAAACTTTCCAAACCTGTGCTTTGCGAAGTCAGGCCAAGTCGAACGCCTCTCCCCTATCGGCGCCACTCACAGGTTGATGTGCCGCCCAACCGAGCAAACACACCTTTACAGGCACGCCCTCAAGGGGTCCAGGTTTTGGCCCACACCCCGCAGCCGTCGCGCAGGCTGAGGCGCAGGGACTCGCCCAGCCAGCGCAGGCCCAGGACATCAAAGCCGCCGCAGGTGGGGCGGGCCCGGACGGCGCCCGTGACGTTCACTTCTCCGGCGGTGCGGACGACGGTGGCCCGAAATCAGAAGGTGTCGAGCGCGCTGTATCCCTTCGGGGCATCCGTGACGATCACCACGGCGTCGCCCTGCGCGGACCAGACCTCCCCTGGCCAGAGGTTGAGGCGCTGGCCCGTGGCCGCGTCCACCCGCCAGACCTCGCACAGACGGGCGGCAATCACGCTGCCACCCGGACACGCGGTGAGCCAGAGGTCCCCCAGCCCCAGCCGGGCCGACTGCTGGTGCAGCTCTGGCGGAAAGGCGAAGGTCCAGACGGTCTGTCCCGCCTCCACGCGGCGCACCTGCTCGGGCTGGTCAGCCGTGGGCCAGCTGTGCAGGTACACCGGCGCGGCGATCACTTCAGGTCCTTCCTCAGTTCGCGGCCCAGTTGAAACCATTCGCGTTCCTGGCGGCGGTAGAGGTTTGTCGCCTTGCGCTCGGTCTTGTCCAGGGCGTCCAGCAGGGCGCGGGCCTCGTCACGCCGGCCCTGCCGCGCCAGATAGGCGGCGTAGCGGGCGCGCGGCTCCTCGGTGGTGGCGGCGTTCAGGGCGTCCTTGAAGGTGGCGTCGGCTTCGGGTTTGCCCTGGGCGTCCTGGGCCTGGGCCAGCAGGGTCAGCGTGCGGGTGCGCGTGGCGGCGCTGGCCTTCAGGTCCACGCGGCGCAGCTTGCTTTCGGCCTCGGCGGCCTGTCCCCGGGCCAGGTCCAGTTCGGCGCTGGTCAGCAGCACCACCGGGTCGTCGGCGTAAATGCCGCTCAGCAGCGGCTGCAGGGTGGCCTGGGCCTCATCGGGGCGCCCGGCGCGGGCCTGCAGGGCCGCCAGCTCGGCACGGCGCTGCAGGGTGTCGCTTTCATTCAGTTCGGCCTGGGCCTCGCGGATGCGCAGGTCCAGGGGCTTTAAGGCCTCCACGCCGCGCGCCACTGCCTGCCCCGCCACCCGGCCGCCCCCCCGCGCGGCTGGCAGCAGCACCATGAAGGTGTACACCGCTGCGAAGGCCAGCCCAAACAGCCCGCCAAACAGCGCCCCAAAGGCCAGCATGACGATCCAGTACACCTGCTGCCGCGTGACAATGGCGTGAATCAGGCCGATGATGGCCAGCACGCGCAGGGCATTGATGATCAGCGGCAGGTAGGGTTGCAGGGCGTCCACGCCCCCATGCTACGGGGCCGGCCACAGGCACACCGGCAGATCTGCTGGCATTTCATGAAGGTGGCCGCTTGACGCCGCCCGGCCCGGTTGGGCAAACTTGCCGGACACAGCCCCGCAAGGCGCCCCGACGCGCCCGGTTTGACCGGTCTGCCCCCCAGGGTGTAGACTTCCCTGTGCTGACCATGATGGGTCGGGCAGGAGTTCTTTGCGAGAAGCGGCTCGGCAAAGTTAAGTGAATGACACGGGAACGTGGCCGGGAAGGCCACGCGTCCCGGCTGCGCCTTTTCCCGCCCCGAAAGAGGCCGCAGTGACCCACAGGGTGCCCCAGAGGTGGACATGAGTTTGAGCAAAAAAGGGCCGCGTATTGAGCGGTTCGGTGACATCGCGGACGTCATTCCGCTGCCCAACCTGACCGAGATTCAGGTGAACTCCTTCAAGGCCTTCCTGCAGGACGACAAGGCGCCCGACGCCCGCGATTACACGGGTCTGCAGAGTGCCTTCAAGGAAGTCTTCCCGATTGACGAAACTGAAAAGGGCCGCTCCACGGGTCTCGTGCTGGATTTCCTGGAGTACCGTCTGGGCGAGCCACCTTACACGCCCGAAGAGTGCCGTGAAAAGGACGTCACCTACCAGGCGCCCATGTACGCCAAGCTGCAGCTGATTCACAAGGACAGCGGCCTGATCAAGGAAGATCAGGTGTTCCTGGGCGACCTGCCCCTGATGACCGAGGACGGCTCGTTTGTGATCAACGGCGCCGACCGCGTGATCATCTCGCAGATTCACCGTTCCCCCGGCGTGTACTTCACCAGCTCCTACAAGGGCATCAAGAAGATGTACACCGGCGCGATCATCCCCATGCCCAAGCGCGGCCCCTGGATCGAACTGGAGTTCGCGGGCGGCGTGCTGGAAATGAAGGTAAACAAGCGCAAGTTCCCCGTGGCCATGCTGCTGCGCGTGCTGGGCTACGACGACGCCAGCCTGCGTGCCCTGTTCACGGAATTTGAGCCGGACATGGAACTGCCCGAGGACAAGAGCGCGGGCATGGGCGCCGACGAGGCCCTGCTGCGCCTGTTCACGGTGCTGCGCCCCGGTGACCCGCCCAAGCGCGACAAGGCCATTCAGTACCTGTACGGCCTGCTGGCCGACCCCCGCCGCTACGACCTGGGCGAGCCCGGCCGCTTCAAGATGAACACCAAGCTGGGCGTGAACCGCCCCGAGCGCACCCTGCTGAACTTCCAGGACGGCAAGTTCACGGACGCCGGTCTGGTGGACACCATCCGCTACCTGATGGCGCTGCAGTACGGCCGCGAGACCGTGGGCATGGTGGACGCCGACGGCGTGATCACCGACGTGCCCGTGGCCGAGGACGACATTGACCACCTCGGCAACCGCCGCGTGCGCACCGTGGGCGAACTGCTCGCCGACCAGCTGCGCGTGGGCATGGGCCGCATGGCACGCGGCGTGCGCGAGCGCATGCTGCTGGGCAACCCCGACGCCGCGACCCCCACCAAGCTCGTGAACAACCGCCCCATCGTGGCGGCCATGCGCGAGTTCTTCGGCCGCAGCCAGCTCTCGCAGTTCAAGGACCAGACCAACCCCCTGTCGGACCTGCGCCACAAGCGCCGCATCTCTGCGCTGGGGCCGGGCGGTCTGACCCGCGAGCGCGCCGGCTTCGACGTGCGCGACGTGCACCGGACCCACTACGGCCGCATCTGCCCGATCGAAACGCCTGAAGGCGCCAACATCGGTCTGATTTCCTCGCTGGCCTCCTACGCCAAGGTGAACGACCTGGGCTTCATTGAAGCGCCCTACCGCAAGGTGGAGGGTGGCCGCGTGACTGACGACGTGGTCTATATGACCGCCGACATTGAAGACCGTTACACCGTGGCGCAGGCGAACAGCCCGCTCCAGCCGGACGGCACCTTCAGCGACGAGCGCGTGCTGGCCCGCCGCAAGGGTGATCCTTTGTGGTACACCCCCGAAGAAGTGGACTACATGGACGTGAGCCCCAAGCAGATCGTCTCGATCAACACGTCCCTGATTCCCTTCTTGGAGCACGACGACGCCAACCGCGCGCTCATGGGTTCCAACATGCAGTCGCAGGCCGTGCCGCTCGTGCGCGCCGACAGCCCCGCCGTGGGCACCGGTGTGGAGCGCCGCGTGGTGACCGACAGCGGCACCAGCGTCGTGAGTGACGTGACCGGCCGCGTGACCTACGTGGACGCCCGCGTGATTCAGATCACCCTGACCGAGGACGCCCCCGCCGCCGGCATGAACACCGGCAACGTGCGCACCTTCGAACTCGTGCGCTTCACCCGCTCCAACCAGGGCACCAACCTTGACCAGCACCCCATCGTGGACGTTGGCGACACGGTGCAGGCCGGGCAGGTCATCGCGGACGGTCCCGCCAGCGACCTCGGCCGCCTCGCGCTGGGCCAGAACATCACCATCGCCATCATGCCCTTCGACGGCTTCAACTTTGAAGACGCGATCTGCATCTCCGAAGGCCTGGTGCGCAAGGATTTCTACACCTCGGTCCACATTGAAAAGGACGAGATTGAAGCCCGCGACACCAAGCTGGGGCCGGAAAAGATCACCCGCGACATCCCCGGTCTGTCCGAAGCCGCGCTGCGCGACCTGGATGAAGACGGCATCGTGCGCGTGGGCGCTGAAGTCAAGCCCGGCGACATCCTGGTCGGCAAGACCAGCTTCAAGGGTGAGTCGGAACCCACCCCCGAAGAGCGTCTGCTGCGCAGCATCTTCGGCGAGAAGGCCCGTGAAGTGAAGGACACCTCGCTGCGCGTGCAGTCCGGCCAGGGCGGCATCGTGGTGAAGACCGTGCGCTTCCGCCGAGGCGACGAAGGCGTGGACCTGAAACCCGGCGTGCGTGAAATGGTGCGCGTGTACGTGGCCCAGAAGCGCCAGCTGCAGGTGGGTGACAAGGTGGCCAACCGCCACGGGAACAAGGGCGTGGTTTCCAAGATCATGGCCCCCGAGGACATGCCTTACCTGGAAGACGGCACCCCCGTCGACCTCGTGTTCAACCCCCTGGGTGTGCCCAGCCGCATGAACCTGGGCCAGATTCTGGAAACCCACCTGGGTGAAGTGGCGCGCCTGACGGGCCAGAAGTTCGAGACCCCCGTGTTCGACTCGGTCACCGAAGCGACCATCAAGGAAATGCTGGAAGTGGCCGCCGCCGAGCGTATCCAGGCCCGCAAGGACGAAGGCTTTGAGCTCGACAAGCGCGAACAGGAAGTGCTGGACCGCGCCGCCAAGCTGGGCGTCATCCGTGACGCGCAGGGCGACTACGAGAAAGCCCAGATGGAGCTGTCGCGCACCGGCAAGAGCGTGCTGTACGACGGCCGCACCGGCGAGCCCATTTCGGGCCCCGTGGTGGTCGGCACCATGTACGTGATGAAGCTGTACCACATGGTGGAAGACAAGCTGCACGCCCGCTCCACTGGCCCGTACAGCCTGATTACCCAGCAGCCGCTGGGCGGCAAGGCGCAGTTTGGTGGTCAGCGCTTCGGGGAAATGGAAGTGTGGGCGCTGGAAGCGTACGGCGCCGCGCACACCCTGCAGGAAATGCTGACGATCAAGTCCGACGACATTGACGGCCGTGACGCGGCTTACCAGAGCATCGTCAAGGGTGAGGAAGTGTCGGGCAGCACCATCCCCGAGTCCTTCAAGGTGCTCGTCAAGGAGCTGCACTCGCTGGGTCTGGACGTGGAAGTCCTCGACAACGGCGACCGCGCCGTGGACATCTTCGAAGGAATGATGCCCAAGCGCTAAAGCGCGCCCCCGCGCGCCGTCTAAGGGTCAAAAGGTCGAAGAGTCCAGAACAACGGAATACCAAGTTTTCTTAGACCCTTTGACTCTTCGACCCTTAGACAAAACACCAAGCCTCCCATCCAAGGAGCAGGATTACTTTGAAAGACTTCAACAAAGTTCGTATCGCCATTGCCAGCCCGGAGAAGATCCGCGAGTGGAGCTTTGGCGAGGTCGAAAAGCCCGAAACGATCAACTACCGCACCCTGAAGCCCGAGCGCGAAGGTCTGTTCGACGAGCGCATCTTCGGGCCCCAAAAGGACTACGAGTGCGCCTGCGGCAAGTACAAGCGTCAGCGCTACGAAGGCAAGGTCTGCGAGCGCTGCGGCGTCGAAGTGACGAGCAGCAAGGTGCGCCGCTACCGCATGGGCCACATTGACCTGGCCACGCCCGCCGCCCACATCTGGTACGTCAAGGACACGCCCAGCAAGATCGGCACGCTGCTGGACCTGTCGGCTGGCCAGCTGGAAAAGGTGCTGTACTTCAGCTCCTTCCTGGTGACCGACCCCCGCAACGCCCAGAAGGACGGCCGCCCGCTCAAGCGCGGCGAGCTGCTCTCGGACGACGAGTACCGCGAACTGCGCTTTGGCCGTCAGGAAACCTACGCCCTGACCGGCGGCGTGGAAGCCGAAGTGCGTGACGGCGAGTACGTGACGCGCGGGCAGATCCTGGGCGGCAACGTCGTGAGCAAGATGGATGGTCTGGCCCAGTACCGCTTCCCCCGCCGCGCCGTGATCGCCTACGCCGAGGAAGTTGAAGCCACCCTGCCCCTGCCCGCCGACGTGCTCGTGGAGCAGGATGCCTTCCGCGCCGGTGAGATTCTGGCCGAGCTGGAAGCCGACGTGCAGATCACCGCTCCCGTGGGCGGCACCACCGTGCTGCACGACATGGGCGAAGACAGCGTGATGGTCGAGCTGCGCGAAGGCGTGGACGAGGAAGGCAGCCCCAGTGGTGAGGTGCTGGCCCGCGTGTACGTGCCCCACGGCATGAACGTGCAGGTCGTGCACGGCGAGATCGTGGACGCGGGCGCTGTGCTGGCCGACGCTACGAGCGGCACCCGCCTGCGTGTAAGCCGCGACAGCCGCCTGAGCGGCGTAACCTTCCCCAAGAAGGGCGACGTGAAGGTCACGGCCCACTGGACCCGCCGCAGCGAGTACCCCATCAACCCCACCATGCACGTGCTGGTCGGCGACGGCAGCGAGGTCAAGAAGGGCCAGAAGGTCATCGGCGCCATTGACGTTGAGGAGCAGATCACCGCTGAAGCCAATGGCGTGATCACCCTGCACAACCCCGCCTCGATCATCGTCTCGAAGGCGAAGGTTTATACCTACGAGGACGAGCCCCTGGTCGTGAACGGTGACCGTGTGGAGCCGGGCGACGAACTGGCCGACAGTGGCGAACTGCGCAGCGAGATCTCGGGCCGCATCGAGATTGACCTCGTGCGCAAGCAGGTGCGCGTCATCGAGTCCTACGACTTCGAGGCCAAGATGGGCGCCGAAGCTGTCAAGGAACTGCTGGACGACCTGAACCTCGACATCCTGGAAGCCGAGCTGAACGAGATGATGAAGGACAGCTCGCGCCACAAGCGCGCCAAGGCCCGCAAGCGCCTGGAAGTGACCCGCGCGTTCAAGCGCAGCGGCAACAACCCCAGCTGGATGATCCTGAACACCGTGCCGGTGATGCCGCCTGATCTGCGCCCCATGGTGCAGGTGGACGGGGGCCGCTTCGCGACCTCGGATCTGAATGACCTGTACCGCCGCCTGATCAACCGCAACAACCGCCTGAAGAAGCTGATGAGCCAGGGCGCGCCGGACATGATCATCCGCAACGAGAAGCGCATGCTGCAGGAAGCGGTGGACGCGCTGATCGACAACGGCCGCCGTGGCAGCCCCGTGACCAACCCCGGCTCTGACCGTAGCCTGCGCTCGCTGACCGACCTGCTGGGCGGCAAGCAGGGCCGTTTCCGCCAGAACCTGCTGGGTAAGCGCGTGGACTACTCCGGCCGCTCGGTGATCGTGGTGGGCCCGCAGCTCAAGCTGCACCAGTGCGGTGTGCCCAAGCGTATGGCCCTCGAACTCTTCAAGCCCTTCCTGTTCAAGGTGCTCGAGGAGAAGGGCGAGGTCACCAACATCAAGCAGGCCCGCAAGATGCTCGAGCGCTACCGCGACACCCGCGACAGCGTGTGGGACGCCCTGGAAGAGGTCATTGAGGACAAGGTCGTGCTGCTCAACCGCGCGCCGACCCTGCACCGACTGGGCATTCAGGCCTTCGAGCCCGTGCTCGTGGAAGGTCAGTCCATCCAGCTGCACCCCCTGGTCTGTGAAGCCTTCAACGCCGACTTCGACGGCGACCAGATGGCCATTCACGTCCCCCTGAGCGCCCAGGCGCAGGCCGAAGCGCGCATTCAGATGCTCAGCGCCCACAACCTGCTCTCGCCCGCCAACGGCGAGCCGAACGTCAAGCCCAGCCGCGACATCATTCTCGGCATCTTCACCCTGACCCTGCTGCGCAAGGACAACTTGGGTGCCGGCACCGAGTTCGCCGACGCGCAGGAAGCCCTCGCTGCGCTCGACGCTGGCAAGGTGGCCCTGAACAGCCCCATCACCGTGGCCGGCCAGGAAACCAGCCCCGGCCGCCTGAAGTACGTCTTCTCCAACCCCGACGAAGCCATCATGGCGGTCGAGCGCGGCGAGATTGACCACCAGGACCACGTGCGCATCCGCCTGAACGGCGTGACCTACGACACCAGCGCCGGCCGCGTGATGTTCCGCCGCATTGTGCAGGAAGCCCTGGGGCACCAGGCCCACCTCGTGGACACCCTGGTGAACCTGGAAACCGCCTACGAAAAAGACCACCTCAAGGATATGGTCATGGCGTGCTTCAAGCACCTGGGCATCGAGGCCACCGCTGGCCTGCTCGACGGCCTGAAGGACGCGGGCTTCAAGCTCTCCACGACCTCGGGCATCACGATTGGCATTGACGACATCGTGATTCCGCCCGCCAAGGCCGAGATTCTGGCCGAAGCGGACGCCAAGGTCGCAGAAATCGAGCAGAACTTCGAGTTCGGCTTCATGACCGAAGAAGAGCGTTACAAGCAGGTCGTGCAGCTGTGGAACGACACCAAGGATGAAGTCAAGAACGCCATGTTCGACAACTTCGGCCAGAACTATCCCTTCAACCCGCTGTGGATCATGAGCCTGTCGGGCGCGCGTGGTAACGCCCAGCAGATCACGCAGCTCGCCGGGATGCGCGGCCTGATGGCCCGCCCCGACGGCAGCACCATTGAGGTGCCGATCCGTGCGTCGTTCCGCGAGGGTCTGTCGGTGCTGGAGTACTTCATCTCCACCCACGGCGCCCGTAAGGGTGGGGCCGACACCGCGCTGCGTACCGCCGACTCGGGCTACCTGACCCGTAAGCTGGTGGACGTGGCCCACGAAGTGGTCGTGCGCGACGTGGACTGCGGCACCACCGACTACACCTCCATGCCGCTGGGCGCCCTGGACGAGCGCACCGGCGAGTGGCGCACCCGCAAGGCCAGCGAGATCGAGACCAGCATCTACGGCCGCACCCTGGCCGACGCGGTTGAGGTCGAAGGCCGCACCATCGAGGCCGGCGAGATGCTGAGCCTGGAAGATGTGAAGGCCATCACCCGGGGCGCCAAGACCCTGCAGAGCGTGTTCGTGCGCACCCCGCTGAACTGCCGCGTGAAGAGCGGTGTGTGTCAGAAGTGCTACGGCTACGACCTGTCGCAGGCCAAGCCCGTGAGCATGGGTGAAGCCGTGGGCGTGGTGGCCGCCGAGTCCATCGGTGAGCCCGGCACGCAGCTGACCATGCGCACCTTCCACACTGGCGGCGTGGCCGGCAGCGGCGGCGGTGACATCACCATGGGTCTGCCCCGCGTGATCGAGCTGTTCGAGGCCCGCAAGCCCAAGACCAGCGCGGCCGTGGCCGACCGCGACGGCACCGTGCGCATCGAGGAGGAAGAAGAGCGTTACCTCGTGCGGATCGAGGCCGACGACGACCAGTACTCCAGCAAGACCGCCACGAAGATCAGCAAGGGCCTGCGCATGATCGTGCGCGACGGCGACCGCGTGGAGGCCGGCCAGGCCCTGACGCGCGGCGCGATCAACCCCCACGACCTGCTGCTGTACAAGGACACCGACGCCGCCCAGCGCTACCTGGTGGAAGAAGTGCAGCGTGTGTACCGCAGCCAGGGCGTGAAGGTGCACGACAAGCACATTGAGATCATCGTGCGCCAGATGCTGCGCTGGGTCGAAGTGACCGACGGGGGCGACACCGAGCTGCTCGAAGGCCAGACCGTCGAGCGCTGGGAAGTGGACCAGGCCAACGACGCGCTGGAAGAAGGCAAGACTCCGGCCAGCTGGAAACCAGTGCTGCTGGGCATCACCAAGAGCAGCCTGACCACCAAGTCGTGGCTGTCGGCGGCGAGCTTCCAGCACACCACCCACGTGCTGACGGAAGCCAGCATGAAGGGCCAGGTGGACGACCTGATCGGCCTGAAGGAAAACGTCATCCTCGGCAAGCTGATTCCCGCCGGCACGGGCCTCATGACCGTGCGCGAGATGCAGGTGGCCGACGACCGCACGCTGGAGAAGTACGGCGAAGGCAGCACCAGCACCGACGCTGTGACCGGCGACCGTTCCTACGACGACACCCGCCCCGGCACCGTGAACGACAACGTGACGTACACGAGCTAAGGGCAGATGGCCCACAGCAGATGGCCGAGGGCTGATCGCTGAAGGCCGACAGCAAAGACCTCCACCTGGAAACGGGTGGAGGTTTTCTCTTGGGGAGATGCGCGCGTCAACGGTGCCGTGCTCCGCTAGCATCCGGTCATGTTCAAGCGGATGCCCTGGCTCCTGATTGCTGTTCCCCTTCTGGCCGGAGGGGCCCCCGCTCAGGGCTATGTGCCCACTACCTTCAGCACAGGAGAGAAGGTGGCTCTGGCCTGCGCCTGGGCCGGTGAGCGCTACAGGGCGCAGACGTTCAGCAATTTCCAGCTGTCCTGCTTTGATCCCAAGCTGGAGACCCTGAAGGTCTTGAAAGACGACCACATCAAGGTCAATCCTGCTGACTACTCGGCCACTATTCTCGCTCTGGACCAGGGTATGACCACCCTCGTCCGGTCCAGCGGGGGCGCGTGGGAGATCCGCAGGGGCAGGCGCGCGGGGCAGGACGCTGGGGGCTTCCTCATGCCCGCCGGGCTAGAAGGCAATGTATCCCCGGCGGACCGCGAGGCCATCGCCTGGGCTAAAACATGCTTCACCGCCTTGCTGCTCCACCACCGCCAGACCTACGACTTCAATGCGTTCAGGGCAGGTACCACCTGCCAGGACAGGGCGCTGAAGCTGGTGCCTGAAGCCTATGCGCCGCTGAAAAAAGCAGCCCGGCTGAGCCTCATCACGGAGGTGTGGACGGCCAAAACGGCGGGGGGCGACCTGTCGACCACGGTGAACGTGCAATCCTCAACCGGCCGCTGGTTCACCGTGAATCTCAGCCTGCCTGACCGCGCTTCTCCGCTGACGGCCGTGCCGAAGCTCTCGGTGGGCCGCACCCCGAAGAAGCCCTGACCGCGAAGCCCAGAGGCGTTAAGGATGGTCCTCTTTTGCGCCTCTGGGGCAGAGGCACGTCTGTCATGGGCAGCAGCCTGGGCAGGGTTAAGGGGCCGGTGGATCAGCCCACGTTCAGGGTCAGCGTGACCGTCTGCCCCTCTTCCACCCCTTCTGCGCGGCGGGCGGCCACCTTGACCGGCACCAGATAGCCGCCTTCTTTTGGGAAAAGCGACGTCTTGAACGTGGTCTGGCCGATCTGCACCTGGGCCGGAATCATGCCCCAGCCGTAGGTGACCAGCCGCGAGAGGTCCCGAATGGCCGCCGCTTCGGTCTCCGGCACCGCCACGAAGTAATGGGGCGCAGGCCCAGCCCAGTGAAAGAGCGGGCCACTGAACTGCAGCTGAAGGCTCACCTCCTCAGCCTAGCGGCAAGGACATCAAGGGGTCACATTGAGCGACAGGACCGTGTACCCCACAAACTGTCCCCCCTGACGGAAAGTCAACCTCATACCGTCCTGGTATGTGGCCATGCCCGCTGCAGCCGAGAAGGTCAGGGTGGTGGACAGGGCCTGCGCGCCTACCCCCTGGGCCGTCAGGGCGGGAAAGGTGAGGGTGCCGGGGGTGACCGTTATGCCGGGCACGTTCGTGTCCACGGTGACGGGGCCACTGAGCGTGCCCCTTTGCAGAAAGTCAAAGGGCACGGCCACCGACTCGCCGGCCCGGAGCGTCAGGTCTGCACCATAGACCGGCGTCTTCACCTGCACCCCCGGGGCCTGCTGGGCCAGTCGCAGGCGCGTGCGGGTGCCGGCAGGCAGCGAGCGCGACGTGATGATGATGTCGTCTCCAACACTGGCAGCCCGCTCGGTGATCAGGTTCCAGCCGCGCTGCAGGCTCAGGTCGTAGCGGTAAGACCCTTCAGGGAACCCGCTGCAGGTCGCGGTGCCCTTCAGCCGCAGGGGCGCGTCGGCGTACAGGCGCCGGACCGCGCTGCCGTCGGGCGCCAGCTCGCGCAGAGGGGCCAGCACGTCGCCCTGCGCCGTCTGGAAGCTCAGGGATGTGGTGGAGACATTGACATTGGCGACGCTCTGCTCGCCCTGCACGGTGCAGTCCGGGCCCAGCAGGGGCTCCAACTGGCCAGCGGCAGGCGCCTGCAGCGGCAAGTGCACCCCCCCAGCAGCCGACACTGGCGCCGAGGCCAGCAGCACCCAGTCGCCCACCTGGGGGTCCAGGACCTGCTGGGTCAGGGTGAACGTGCTGCCGGCCGCCCAGCCCGAGACCGGCCCGCTGACCACGGCGGGGTCTGCGGGCCGGCCCACCTCGGAGGCGGTCACGTCCTCGGCCGCCGTGAACATCAGACTGAAGCTGAACGGCTGCCCCCTGGGGTTGCTGCGGTCAATGGGCAGGTCCACGGCGAAGGTCACGGGCACCGTGGCGCCGGGGGCCAGCGTTTCGGCGGCCAGCCAGCCCTGGTTCTGGACGGTCATGCTGAGCCCGGCTGGCGCTGCCGCGCCCAGGTCCATCACGTTCAGTAGCCGGATGAATGGGGTGGCGGCCAGGTTGTCGCCACTCTCCCCTGTTCGCACGTCCACCTGCTGGCCCTGCACAGGGCGAATGGCCGCCGCCTGCGCCGAGGCGTCACTGCCATCGAACAGGCGCACGCCCCGGAAGGGGGTGCCCGCCACGGTGGGGGCGGTGGCGTTGTTGCCTGGATCGCCGTCGATGTCGGTAAGCACCACCGGCAGCAGGGTGAGGTTCTGCAGGCTGGCTCCACTGACATTGGTGGCGGCGAAGGTGGTGCTGATGTGGCGAACAGCCGCGCCGTCCTTCGTCGTGGTGAAGGTCTGCGTGGTGATGGCCTGCGCGCCCAACTGCAGGGGGTCACCCGCAGAGGTGAGGCGCTGGCCCTGCAGGGCGCTGGGCGCCACGCGGTGCAGGCTGGCCTGCCCCACGCCGTTCGGGCTGACCTGCACCTGCAGTTCGTAGAGCCCGCGCGCCGCTGGTGTGGCCGGGCCGGGGCTGACGGGGACGGGCAGGGGCGTGGGGCTGCAGGCAGACAGCAGGGCCAGCAGGCCCGCCAGAGACCAGGCTTTGTTCATGAACAGCTCCTTGGAAGCGCAACAGGGGCGGAAAACAGACTGCCGCCACCCTAGCGCAGCGTGCCCGGCCGCGCAGCCCAGCTTGCCCAGGCCTCTGCTGGGGGGTCAGTCCGCCGTGGAGTCGCCCAGGACCAGCAGCATCTCGCCGCCCCGGTCGGTAAAGCCCAGCGACCCGTACAGGCGGCGGCCCATCTCGCTCGTGCCCAGGCTGATGCGGGTGATTCCCCTGGCCTGGGCCGCCCCCAGGCACGCCTGCACCAGCGCGCGGGCGTGGCCCTGGCGGCGCCAGTCCGGGTGGGTCCAGACATTCACCAGCCGCGCCCGCCACGGCTGCGGGTCGTGCCGGCTGGGGCCCCACTCCAGCAGGGTCAGGCCCGCCCCGGCGACCACAGCGCCCTCCTGTTCCAGCACGAAGCCCAGGTACAGCCCCCGGCCCATGGCCCCGGCCACCCACGCGGCGTAGGGGGCGCGCTCGGCCCGGTCGGCGTCTTGTGGGTAGCGGTGGGCGGCGATCATCGGCGCGTCCGCTGGCACGGTGGGGCGCACCTCAGGCCAGACCCTGGGCTTCAGCGTGGGCGATCAATTTGCGCAGCAGCCCCTCAAAGTGCGCCCGCTCTTCGGGGGTCAGGGCCGCCAGCAGCTGCTCTTCAAAGGCCAGATGTTCGGGCAGATGGGCCTGTACCAGGGCGCGCCCCGCGTCGGTCAGGGCCAGGCGCCACGAACGGCGGTCCTGGGGGTCCAGGGTGCGGGTCAGCAGACCGCGCGCTTCCAGGCGGTCGGCGCTGCCCGTCACCGTGGCGGGCGACACCGCCAGCAGCGCCGCGACCTCGCTGGCCGGCAGGCCCTCTGGGGGCGCCGAGCGGTAGAGGGTAAACAGCAGGTCACGGGTGCCAGAGGTCAGGTCGGCACGCGCGGCGGTGGAGCGCACCGCGTCGCCCAGCAGCGCGTGGGCGCGGCTGAAGGTAATGAAGATCAGCATGGGTGCCGGGTCCACCTCGGGCGCCCGCTGGGCCCAGTCGCGGCGAATGCGGTCCAGCAGGGCGAGGGTGGACATGGCGGCAGTATAAGAGGTCGGCTTACTTTGCCTACAAATATTTTAGATATAAAATACCTTATGCGTCCCTCTCCCCTGCTGCTGGCTGCCCTGGCTCCCCTGAGCTGGGGCACAAGTTACGTGGTACTGGAACGGCTGGAGCCGATGGGCCCCACCACCGCCGCCGCGCTGCGGGCGCTGGGGGCCGGTCTGCTGCTGCTGGCGCTGGTGCGGCAGTTGCCCCGGGGTGAGTGGTGGTGGAAAAGTGCGCTGCTGGGCGCCCTGAACTTTGGTCTGTTTTTTGGCACGCTGTTTGTGGGGGCCAGCCGACTGGGCGGTGGAGTGACCGCCACGCTGGGGGCGCTAGGGCCCTTGCTGATCATCGCCTTCAATCTCCTGGCACTGGGGCAGCGCCCCGAACGGCACACGCTGGGCGCGGCGCTGCTGGGGCTGGTGGGTGTGGCGCTGCTGGTGCTGGGGCCCAGCGCGCGGCTGGACGCCCTGGGGCTGGCGGCGGGGCTCCTGAGCGTGGTGGCGGCCTCGGGTGGCTACCTGCTGGCGGGGGCCTGGGGCACGCCGTCGGGCACCAGCCTGCTGGCCGTGACCGCGTGGCAGCTGTGCTGGGGCGGGCTGCTGCTGGTGCCCGCCGCGCTACTGGCCGACGGCGGCCTGCCGCCCCTGCCCACTGCCGCCCAGTGGCCACTGCTGGCCTACCTGATCGTGGTGGGCACGGCCCTGGCCTACGCGCTGTGGTTCCGGGGCATTGCGCAGACCTCGCCGGTGCAGGTGTCGCTGCTCACGCGCCTGAGCCCGGCCACGGCCCTCATGCTGGACCTGTGGCAAGGCCACCGGCTGGGCGCGCTGCAGTGGGGCGGGCTGGCCCTGATCGCCCTGAGTTTTCTGCCGCCCCGAACGCCCCGGGCCCAGCCGGTGGCCGGCGCGCCTCAGTCCAGGCCTGTGCGCCCCGGGTGACGCTGCCCAAAGCGGTCGTCCGGGTTGTGCAGGGCACAGCGTTCCAGCGACAGGCAGCCGCAGTCAATGCAGCCGCTCAGGTCGTCGCGCAGGCGGGTCAGCAGGGCAATGCGGGCGTCCAGTTCGGCCTGCCAGCCCGCCGCCAGGGCCGCCCAGTCGGCAGCCGTGGGCACGCGCCCGCCAGGCAGGGTCTCCAGCGCCGCGCGAATCTGGGCCAGCGGCACGCCCACCCGCGCCGCCGCGCGGATAAAGGCCAGTCGGCGTAGCGTGTCGCGCCCGTAGCGCCGCTGCCCGCCCGCCGTTCGGGTGCTGGTGATCAGGCCTTCACGCTCGTAATGGTGCAGGGCGCTGACGGCAAGGCCGCTGCGGGCCGAGAGTTCGGCGGGGGTCAGGCGTGTCGGCGTCAGGGGGGTCATGCGCTCACCTCTTGACCTCAAGTGTACTTGAGGTTCTAGGGTGAAGGCATGACCTCGCCTGCTCTGTCTGCGGCGCATGCCGCCGCCTATCTTCGGCGCCTGCACCTCTCTGCCCCCGGCCCCCCCACCCTGGAGGCGCTCTGCGCCCTGCACCGGGCCCACCTGCTTCAGGTGCCGTTCGAGAACCTTGATATTCACCTGGGCCGCGCCCTGTCCCTGGCGCTGCCGGACCTGTTCGACAAGGTGGTGGGCCGGCGCCGGGGGGGCTACTGCTACGAACTCAACAGCTTGTTTGCCGCGCTGCTGCGGACCCTGGGCTACGAGGTGAGCTTTCTGTCGGCGCGCGTGGTGGGCGACGGGGGCGAGCCAGGACCGGCCTTTGACCATCTGGCCCTGCGGGTCACCTCGCCCGCCCTGCCCGGCGCCGTGCTGGCGGATGTGGGCTTTGGCGACGCCTTTCTGGAGCCCCTGGCGTTAAGCCCCGGGGTCCGCCGCCAGGAAGGCAGCAAGGTGGTGGGGCTGGAGCGCACAGGAACCACCTGGACCTACCTGGAGGACCGGGGCCGTGGCCCCGAGGCCCACTATCTGTTGACCGAGGCGGCTTTCCCGCTCCGGGCCTTTCAGGAGCGGCACGTGTGGCAGCAGACGGCGCCGGACAGCCATTTCCGCCGCCAGCCCCTGTGCACGCGCGCGACCGCCGAGGGCCGCCTGACCCTGGCCGGGTGCCGCCTGATTCAGACTGACCGCGCGGGCCGCACCGAACAGCTGCTGGCGCCAGCTGCCCGGCAGGCGGTGCTGCGCGATCAGTTTGGGGTGCGCCTGGATCAGTGCCTGCCAGAGCCCACCCCCTCGCGGCCCTGACGAGGCGCTGGCGGCCCCTGCCCCGAGCGGCGCCGCTGCTGCCATAGGGGCTGGGGGGAGGCAGTGCGGCCACATCGCCAGCCGTACCGTCCGGCGGTGACCGCCAGCGCAACCTGCACCCGGCGGGGCTCGTATCTCGAGGCATGAGCGAACTGCACGGCCGCATTGGGGGCGTTTCTCTGGGCTACGATCTGCACGCCAGCTGGAATGGCTTTCAGCTCTCGGGCCGCATCGGCGGGCGCTTTGAGGGCAAGGACATTGAGCTCAGCGTGAACGCCGGGGGCGTAGAGGGGCGTGTTGGCGGCACCTTCGCGGGCTTTGACGCCGTGGGTGAGCTAAGCCCCCAGGCTGTTCACGTTCGCCTGGGCGGACGCATCGACGGAGACGACGTGCACCTGCAGCTGGGCGCCGCCCAGGTCCAGGGCCGCTTCTCGGGCCGCCTGGACGGCAAGGACGTGGCCCTGACCCAGGACGGCGCGCGCCTGCACGGCCGCATTGGGGGCCGCTTTGAAGGCAAGGATGTGGACCTGAGCACGGGCGGCGTCCCGCTGGAGGTCGCGGCCCTGGCGGCGGTGTGCGCCTACAAGGCCCTGGAAGACCAGCAGGCGCAGGCGGCCTCGGCGAATTCAGGCCCGTCCAACTGACTGTTCAGCTGCTCACCGTCCGGCGCTCCACTGGGCCCACGAGTCGCCCACCGGCTGGGCCGCCGTGGGCACCGCCGCGCCGCCGCGCCACGCCCGGAAGATGGGCACAGGCAGCGGCAGGCGCAGCACCCGGCGCCGGCCGCGCGCCCGCGCCAGCTCGGGGAAACTCAGGGCTTCGGGGCCGCACAGGTCGGCCACCCGGCCCGCCGGGGCCCCCAGGCTCAGGGCGCACAGGCGCTCAGCCGCTGCCCCTGCGGCCAGGGGCCGCAGCGTCACCCCGGCAGGCAGCAGCGTCAGTGGGCCCAGGCCCGGCACCGGGAGGGTCAGGCGGCGCAGCAGCTCGTCCACGAACTCGTGAAACTGCGTGGTGCGCAGAAGGGTGAAGGGCAGTCCGCTGCCGTCCACCAGCCGCTCAGCCGCCCACTTGTCGCGGTAGTAGGGCGCGCTCTGCAACCCCTCCAGGCCCGCAATACTCATGTAGACGAGGTGGGCTGCGCCGGCTGCCCGCGCGGCCTGCACCACCTGCCGGGTCAGGGCCACATCGGCGCCGGCCTTCAGGGGCTGGGTGGCCAGGTGCACCACCACGTCGCCCGGGCGCAGCACGCCCGCCAGCGCGCCGGGCTGGATCAGGTCCACGGCAGCCCAGGTGAGGCCGGGGGCAGCAGGCCCGGGCCGGCGGCTCAGGGCCAGCACCTCCGCGCCGGCGGCCTGCAGCAGCGGCAGCAGGGCGCGGCCCAGGGTGCCGCTGGCCCCGGTGACCACCACGCGGGTCATGGCGCCACCGGGGCAGGGCGGGCGCGCAGGCTCAGGGCAGCGGCCAGCGCCACCAGCGGCAGGCCGCTCAGGGGCATCGCCACGGTGCCCAGCAAGCCGGTCAGCAGCCAGCCCTGCACGAAGGCGCGGGGCAGCGGTTCGCGGCGGGCCTCAAAGGCGGCGGCCAGCTGGCCCTGGCCGTACAGCAGCGCGCCGTACAGCAGGAACCAGAAGGCGGCCATGCGGTCCCAGTGCGGCTCGACAGCGTTCAAGACCCCGGCCTGAACCCAGCCCAGCAGCGGTTCGCGGTACAGCACCAGCCCCACGGCCAGGTGCAGCAGGGCCAGCCCCCGCAACCAATGACTTGCTCGTGTCATGTCTGTCCTCCTTCGGGCTCAGGGCTTGGGTGTGGGGGGGCGCCGCCCAGCAACTGCCCGTGCAGCAGCTCGCCCATCTGGCGGTACTCCTCGCCCTGAATGGGGGGGTGCATCTGGGCGGCCCCCAGATACACGGCGTAGCCCAGCCGGGCCAGTTGCCGGCCCTGCGCCGGGTCGCCCACGATGGCCGTGAACAGCCCGGCCAGATAGGCCAGCCGCCGCTCGTCCACCCGCTGCACCAGCGCGCGGGCCCCGGGGTCGCGCTCGGCCCACAGGCGGACAGCGCGGTCCTCGGCGGGGTTGCGGCGGCTGATCAGGTCAGTAAGGACCTGCAGCTGGGCGGCGGGGGGCAAAGCAGGGTCTATGGTGTCCACCACGTCGGCAAAGCCTACATGGTCCAGGTGCGCCAGCAGCGCCGTTCGGTACGCGCCCAGGCTGGGGAAATGGTGGTAAAAGGAGCCCTTGGTCAGGCCCATGAAGGTCACCAGCCCGTCCACGGTCAGGCCGCCCTCGCCCTGGGCGGTCAGCACCTGCAGGCCCGCGTTCAGCCAGTCGGTTTTCGAGGTTCGGGCCATGACCCCTCGACCGTACCATACCGAACGGTATGGAAAGGGGCCGATTGTCCTGCACGCCAGTTGCCAGCAAGCCGCACATTCCCTCTGCCAGGGGCGTGGTACGTTTTCGCCCATCATGACGGTCACTGCCAAGGCGAGAACGCTCGGAGAACTCCTTCAGACGCCGGAATACGCCGGACGCACGCCGTTTGACGGCCGGGTGCGCCTCGTGCAGGACGAGGTGCGCGAGAACCTGACGCGCAAGCTGCGCGCGGGCGAGGAACTGTTTCCCGGCGTGGTGGGCTATGACGACACCGTGATTCCGCAGCTGGTCAACGCCCTGCTGGCGCGGCAGAACTTTATTCTGCTGGGCCTGCGTGGTCAGGCCAAGAGCCGCATTCTGCGCGCCATCACAGAGCTGCTGGACCCCGAAGTGCCAGTCATCGCTGGGGCCGACATGCCCGACGATCCCCTGAACCCCGTGGGCGCAGAGGGCCGGCACCTGCTGGAAGCCCACGGCCTGGAGCTGCCCATTCGCTGGCTGCCGCGCGCCGAGCGCTACGTGGAGAAGCTGGCCACCCCCGACGTGACGGTGGCCGATCTGGTGGGCGATGTGGACCCCATCAAGGCCGCGCGCCTGGGCACGTCTCTGGGGGACGTGAGGAGCATGCACTTTGGCCTGCTGCCGCGCGCCAACCGGGGCATTTTTGCGGTGAACGAGCTGGCCGACCTGGCCCCCAAGGTGCAGGTAGCGCTGTTCAACATCCTTCAGGAGGGGGACGTGCAGATCAAGGGCTACCCCATTCGCCTGGAGCTGGACGTGATGCTGGTCTTCTCAGCCAACCCCGAGGACTACACGGCGCGCGGCAAGATTGTCACGCCGCTCAAGGACCGCATTGGCAGCGAGATCCGCACCCACTACCCCACCGACGTGGGCCTGGGCATGGCCATTACCGAGCAGGAAGCGGTGCGCGACCCCTCGGTGACGGTGCCGCCCTTCATGGCCGAACTGATAGAAGAAATTGCCTTCCAGGCGCGTGAAGATGGCCGCGTGGACAAACTCAGCGGGGTCTCGCAGCGCCTGCCCATTTCCCTGATGGAGGTGGCCGCCGCCAACGCCGAGCGCCGCAGCCTGACGGGCGGCGACGCGCCCGTGGTGCGCGTGAGCGACGTGTACGCGGGCCTGCCGGCCATTACCGGCAAGATGGAACTGGAATACGAGGGCGAGCTGAAGGGCGCCGACAACGTGGCCCGCGACGTGATCCGCAAGGCCGCTGGGGCGGTGTACGCCCGCCGCTACGGCAGCGCCAACACCCGCGAGCTGGAAAAGTGGTTTGAGAACGGCAACGTGTTCCGCTTTCCCCAGGGCGGAGACAGCCGCGAGGCGCTGCAGGCCACGCAGGAGGTGCCCGGCCTGACCGAGCTTGCCGCCGAGGTGGCCGCCAGCGCCGATGACGCCGTGCGCGCCAGTGCCGCCGAATTCGTGCTGGAAGGGCTGTATGGCCGCAAAAAGCTCTCACGCGCCGAGGAGCTGTACGCTGCCCCTGAACCTGAAACCCGCCAGCAGCGCGGTGGCCGCTGGAACTGAGGTTGACGGCGCAGCCCGGGTCCCCATCCTGACGACGGGGACCCGGGCTGTGGGCTGTGGGCTGTGGGCTGTGGGCTGTGGGCTGTGGGCTGTGGGCTGTGGGCTGTGGGCTGTGGGCTGTGGGCTGTGGGCTGTGGGCTGTGGGCTGTGGGCTGTGGGCTGTGGAGCGGCCTAATGTGGCTCTGTGGCGCTGTCAAGCTCTTGTCTGCCTTTTCCTACAACCCACAACCTGCCCCCTACTCCCCCCCAATCCTCCGATACACCGCCCCCGCCACCACCCCGCCCAGCGTGTACCACGCGGTGGTCAGCAGCAGCGTCTGTGGGCGCTCGTGGGGTTGGTGGCCCAGACCCAGGCGTGGGGGCAGGGCGGCGCCGCCCACCCCGGCAGCCACGCCCAGGGCCGTGCCCAGCGCAGGCGCGCGGGCAGCGCCGCCCAGCCCCGCCAGGGCGTAATAGATAGTGTTGGACGCCAGATCGGCGGCCAGGGTCGTGGCGTACAGGGCGCGTCCACGGGGCGGGTCCTGGCCCAGGGCCAGCAGGCTGGCGCTCAGGGCCCGCTCGCCAATGACCTCCATGCGCGGGGCGTGGGGCAGCACGCGGCGCACGCCCTCGTTCAGCAGGTTCACGGTCACGGCCCCGGCCAGCCCGGCCAGGGTCAGCGCGGCCCAGCGGGGCAGGCGGCGCGGGGGAACAGGTGGGGTGGCGGGCGCGTCGGCAGCGGGGTCTTTCATGGGGCCTCCTTCCTTCTGCCTGTCATGGCAACACGGGGCGCGGTGGCAAAGATGTGCCCTGGCCCCTGGGGCCGCTTAAGAATGCCCGGCCCCTCACCCCGTACCCTGGGCCCATGCTGCCCCCGGCCCTGGCCCACCTGCTGGCCTATCACGCGCCCCTGAGCACCCTGCAGCGTGACCAGGAGGGCGGCGCGGTCAGCCTGCTCACGCCCAGGGTGAACGTGCTGTCGCTGAACGCCACCTATCTGCCCTGCGACCCCTCAGGGGTGGACTTGCCGGCTGTGGCCCAGTGGCACGCCCACCACGACCTGCCGCCGCTGGTGGCGACCACTGCGCCCCTGCCAGACACCGCGCCGGTGGCCACCCTGCGGGTGGGGGGCTGGGCCGCCTCACCCCTGCCCCCAAGCCGCAGCGTCGTGGTGGAACAGATCTCCCGCCTGCACCTGGGCCCCTGGGCCGAGGCGCTGACCCAGGCACGCGGCACACCGGGCTGGGGCTCCTGGCTGGCGCGACACCTTGGGGCCCGGCTGGAAACCGAACGCAGCTACCTGCCCCTGCTGGCTTACCAGGGGGACGAGATCGTAGGCGCCCTGCTGTGGCAGGCCCAGGGCCCTGGCGGCGCGGCGCTGCTGTGGGGCGCCCGCCACGCTGAAGCGGCCCGTGCCCTGCTGGACACCGCTGCGGGGTTGAGTGCTTCCTTGCTGGTGGCCTGGGGCGCCGACGATCTGGCAGCTGGGCTGCAACCTCCTGAACATGAGGCCGTCGTCTTCAGCCGCCTGCAGATGTGACATTTCTCTCGCCACAGCACCGCTCTATTTGAAATCCATGAGAAAAACGCGTTGTGAGGATTTTGGCAAAAGAACGGCATTTTTGCGCTCAGCGCAGGGGGCGGAGGCGATGAGACATGAGAGCCTTCACCTCATGTTTATGGAGGCTTAAACCCGTTCTAATACCACCATGTCGCCTGCCCTCACGCGTTCGGCCAGTCTGGTGCTGCTTGCTCTCACCCTCGCGGCTTGTGGGGGCAGCCCCAGTGCTCCAGTCGCGGGCGGGGGCGCGCCTGTGGGCAGCACCCCGAACCTCAGCGACACCCTGGCCGCGCAGGCGGTGGCCACCCCCATCGCCCTGACCCCTGGCCAGAGCTTGCAGCTGCGCGTAACGGTGGGCGGGCGGGCCCCCCAGCCCGGCGAGCTGACCTGGACCAGCGGCAACGCGGCCGTCGCCACCGTGAACCAGAGCGGCCTGGTGACGGCCACGGGCGCGGGCAGCACCACCGTGCGCGCCGCCCTGACGGGCCGTCCCTCGGTCTTTCTGGACTTTCCGGTCACCGTGAGCGCGGCGGCCCCGGCCCCCAGCCCCACCCCGCCCACCACTGGCTTTGCCCAGCGGGTGCTGGACCTGACCAACGCGGCGCGCGCAGCCGGGGCCACCTGCGGCAGCACGGCCTACGCCCCGGTGCCCGCCCTGACCCTGAACGCCCAGCTGACCCAGGCCGCGCAGGGCCACGCCAGCGACATGGCCGCGCAGAACTACTTTAGCCACACGGGCAAGGATGGCCGCACCTTCGCCCAGCGCGTCACGGCCGCTGGCT
This sequence comes from Deinococcus aquaedulcis, assembly GCF_019693445.1. NCBI lineage: Bacteria > Thermotogati > Deinococcota > Deinococci > Deinococcales > Deinococcaceae > Deinococcus > Deinococcus aquaedulcis. Next base: position 29,702 of record NZ_JAHRBL010000005.1, read on the forward strand.
ACACTTGGCGCGCGGTGGCAGAGAACATTGCCGCTGGGCAGAGCACCGCCGAACAGGTGGTGGCCGGCTGGCTGAAGAGCGAAGGCCACTGCAAGAACATGATGAGCGCTGCCTACAAGGAACTGGGCGTGGGCTACGCCCAGGGCGGCAGCTACGGCCACTACTGGGTGCAGGACTTCGGCAGTCGGTAAGCAAAGCGGAGAAGAAGGGGGCGGCCTGTTCAGCCGCCCCCTTTCTGGTTGCTATTTAGCGCGCGAATAGCCTCAGGTACTCGCCGTACCCCTGGGCCTCCAACTCGGAGACCGGCACAAAGCGTAGCGCCGCCGAATTGATGCAGTAGCGCAGGCCGCCGTGCTCCTGCGGGCCGTCGGGGAACACATGGCCCAGGTGAGAATCGGCCGCCTGCGAGCGCACTTCTGTGCGGGCATAGCCAATCTTGTAGTCCGTGTTCTCGGTCAGGGCCACGCTGGGAATGGGGCGGGTAAAGCTGGGCCAGCCACAGCCAGCGTCGTATTTGTCCAGGCTGGAAAACAGCGGCTCGCCGCTCACCACGTCCACGTAAATCCCTTCTTCGGTATGGTCCCAGTATTCGCCCGTAAAGGCCCGCTCGGTGCCCTCGTGCTGCGTCACCTGGTACTGGATGGGCGTCAGGCGCTCGCGCAGTTCAGCGTCGCTGGGTTTGGTGTAGTTGGGCTTGGTCATGGTGGCAGTCTGGCGCGTTCGCGTGCCTCAACGGTAAGTGAGATGTGGAGAGTGGTTAGTGGAACTGCCCCCTGCGCTTTTTCTACTTCCCACTCCCTACTCCCCACGACCCTTTACAGCGGAATATTCCCGTGCTTCTTGTAGGGCCTCGCCTCTTCCTTGTCGCGCAGCATCTCGAACGTCTGAATCAGGATGCGCCTCGTGTCCTCCATAGGGATCACGTCGTCAATGTAGCCCTTGCTGGCGGCCACGTACGGGTTGTCAAAGGCGTCCTTGTACTCGGCAATTTTCTGGGCGCGGGTGGCGTCGGGGTTCTCGCTGCCCGCAATCTCGCGGCGGTAGACGATGTTCGCGGCCCCCTCGGCGCCCATCACGGCCACGGCGGCGGTGGGCCACGCGTACACCACGTCGGCGCCCATGTCACGGCTGTTCATGGCGAGGTACGCGCCGCCGTAGCTCTTGCGCGTAATCAGGGTAATCTTGGGCACCGTGGCCTCGGCGTAGGCGTAGAGCATCTTGGCGCCGTGGCGGATGATGCCCGCATGTTCCTGCGCCACGCCGGGCAGGAAGCCGGTTACGTCTACCAGGGTCAGGATGGGGATGTTGTAGCAGTCGCAGGTGCGGATGAAGCGCGCGGCCTTGTCGCTGGCGTCAATGTTCAGGGTGCCCGCCATCACGCGCGGGTTGTTCGCCACGATGCCCACGCTTTCCCCGTTCAGGCGCGCGAATCCCACGATGATGTTCTTCGCCCAGCCGGGCTGGATTTCCAGAAAGGTGCCGTCGTCCACCAGTTCGTGAATCACGTCGTGCATGGGGTAGGGCTTGCGCTGATCCGGCACCACGATGTCCAGCAGCTTTTCGGTGGTGCGGGTGGCGGGGTCGTTGGTGGGCAGGGCGGGGGCCTTCTCGTGGGCGTTCTGCGGCAGGTAACCCAGCAGGTCGCGCACACCGCGCAGCACCGCCTCGTCGCCGTCGTATTCCAGGTGGGCCACGCCGCTCTTGCGGGTGTGCACGTCGGCGCCGCCCAGCTGGTCGAAGGTCACGTCCTCACGCGTGACGGACTTGATGACTTCCGGGCCCGTGATGAACATGTAACTGCTGCCCTCGCTCATCAGGATGAAATCGGTCAGGGCCGGCGAGTACACCGCGCCGCCCGCGCAGGGCCCCAGAATCGCGCTGATCTGCGGAATGGCGCCGGAATAGATGGCGTTGCGGTAAAAGATCTCGCCGTAGCCCGAGAGGCTGTCCACGCCTTCCTGAATGCGGGCGCCGGCGCTGTCGTTCAGGCCAATAACCGGACAGCCCGTCTTGGCGGCCAGATCCATGATTTTCGTGACCTTGGCGGCGTTCATCTTGCCCAGCGACCCGCCCAGCACCGTGAAGTCCTGCGAAAAGACAAACACCTGCCGCCCATCAATGGTGCCCCGGCCCGTCACCACGCCCTCGCCTGGGGCCTCTACACCCTGCATCAGCCGCCCGCCCCGGTGCTCCACGAAGGTGCCCATCTCCAGAAAGCTGCCGGGGTCCAGCAGAACCTCAATGCGCTCGCGGGCCGTGAGCTTGCCGCCCTGCTTCTGCTTTTTCAGCCGCTCCGGGCCGCCGCCCTGCTCCACCTTCGCGCGGCGCTGCTCCATGGCCGCAATGAGTTCCTGAAGTTCGATGCCCGGCTGTGTCATGCGGCCTATGGTATCCAAACGGGCGTTAGGTTGGGCAGATGGCAGTGAAACTGCCTCATGTGGTCCGGCGGGCCTGTCAAGCCTCTCGTTTTTCCTACACCCCACAACCGACGCACCACACCCTCCCCCCAAACAGCCGCGCCGCCCGACGTGGGGGCGGCGCAGGCGATCAGCAGAGCAATCAACGCAGACGGAAGCTGGCCTCAAGAGCGGTGCCGTCCAGCAGCGTCACGCGGACGGTGCGGCAGGTGTCGGCCCAGGCTTTCTCGGTCTTCCACACGTAGCCGTACTGGCCGTCGTAATGCAGGTCAGAGCCGCCCGAGGCGTCGGTGGGCACGGCGGGCCCCAGCGCGCCCAGGGTGGTGCACGACACTGGCATGGAGGACGGTGACCCGGCAGCCAGGATGTTCAGGCCCCAGTCGCCGCCCAGGCTGAATTTCAGCGGCACGCCGCTGCCCGCCTTGATCACGTTCAGTTCGTTCATGCGCACGGGCTGGAAGAAGCCCTGCACCGCAAAGCGCACGGCCACGGTGAAGCTGGCCTGCGCCGAGTTGCCCGCATCGTCGGTGGCGGTGCAAGTGACGGTGGTGGTGCCCAGCGCAAAGGTGCTGCCGCTGGCCGGGGTGCAGACCACGCTCACGCTGCTGTCCACGGCGTCACTGGCAGCGGGCAGCGGGTAGCTGACCGGCATGCTGAACTGCCCTGGGGCCGGGGTCACGCTGACATTGGCCGGCGGGCTCAAGGTGGGCGGCGTGGTATCAGCCACCGTCACGGTGAAGCTACCGCTGGCACTCAGGCCGCCGCTGTCGGTCACCGTGCACATCACGGTCGTGGTGCCCAGGGCGAAGGTGCTGCCGCTGGCGGGGGTACACACCGGGGTCAGGGCGCCGTCCTCGGCGTCTGCGGCCCCAGCGCTGAAGGACACGGCGGCGCCGGCGGCCGAGGTGGCCTCGGCGCTCTGGTTGGCGGGCAATGTCAGGGTGGGCGGCGTGTTGGCTGGCACCTGAATGGTCACGCTGTAGGGCGCTGCCGACACGTTCGAGGCGTCACGGGCGGTAAAGGCCACCACGAAGGAGTTGCCCGCCTCATCGGCCTCTGGGGTCCAGGCGAGGTCGCAAGTGGTCGTGCCGCCCGCCGCCACGCAACCGCCGAAAGTGGCGCCGGGGGGCAGGCCCAGGTCGCTGACGGTCACGGGCGTGCCGTCGGGGTCGGTGGCCCGCACCTGAAAGCTCAGGGGCGTGCCCACGTTCACGGTGAAGACCTGTCCGTTACTGGGGAAGGGCGGGCTGGTGTTGAAGGCCGGTGGGTTGCCCGTGACCAGCCGGATCAGGAAATCCACGGGCGTGGTGGCGATCAGGGTCCCCGACGGCGAACCCAGGCGTTCCTCAATGGTCACCTGCGTGGCAAACACTGTGCCGGCCGCCGCGCTGATGGCGGGCACGCTGTAGAGCCCAGCCGGGCTGATGCTGCCTGGAAGGGCGCCACCGATGCCGGTTTCGGCCAGCACACTGGGCTGATTCGACAGCCGGAACACCAGCACATGGCCGTCAGGGTCGGCGGCGGGCACACTGAAGCTGCAGGGGGTTGCCACCACGCAGTCCACCACCGGTGGCAGGGTGGTGACCGGGTTGGCGGTGTTCCCCGCGAAGCTCACCACGCTGCGCACGCGGTAGTTGTCATTGGTGCCGGTGTTGGCGCCGTCCAGCCGGCAGCATGCCTGGAACAGGGCGGTGTAGGGGCCAGGGCCCGCATAGGTCTTGGTAAACCCGTTCTCGATGGTGCTGCCCGTCTGGGTAATGGCGCGGGCATACAGTAGGTCGCCCGCCGCATCCACGGCCGTGACCCGCCCGGTCATGCTGCCCGAGCGGAAGGTACCGTCCCCAAACGCAAAGGAGTTGCTGGTGCTAGCGTCCATGTCCACGTAATCGCCGACCGCAGGCAGGCCACCGGGGCCTGTGCAAGCCGCCGGTCCGCCAGCAGGCGTGCGGCAGTCATCCAGCAGATAAAAGCTGGCGCGAAAGCCCCCGCGCAGCTCAAAGCGCACCGTGTTGGGCCCGGTCACTGTGTACGACAGGTTCTGATAACGGTCATGCGACTGCGCCCGCAGGGCTGGCGCGGCGGCCAGTGGCGCGTCAGCGACAGCAGGCGGGCTTTGCGGCGCGCAGCCACTCAGGACCACGCTGAAGAGCAGTGCACACGCACTGAGTAAACGTCTCATGGCTCATCCTCCCCAGATGAAACCGGAACTCTTCTGCACCTGACTGGCTTCTACCTCCCCGCAGAAGTCAGTCAGGCCGCAGCGGGGGCAGCGCCCGTTGTTCTCTCAAGGCAGCGCAAGCGTGTTGCGGCACAGCACCCCAGCAGGCACTTGCCCAGCCCCGGAGCCTAGGGCCACAAGTGCCACCACAGATCGATCCTCATGAAGCGTAACACAAATTACGAAGTGAGGTTGTTCACAAAGCGGTGCGGGATGCAAGCTGCGGACAAAGGGCGAGCGCCGAGCCCAACCCCCGTCAAGCGCCCAAAGCCAATCGTCTCTCCCCCACCCCAATCTTTGCCTGCACCCCACCTCCCGCTTCCCGCCTCCTCAGTTCCCTACTGCCCACTCACCACTTCCATTCCCGTTTCATCCATCCGCACAATGTTCGCCAGCGTGTGAATGGGCACGCCCAGGTCCGCCAGCTTGGCGCGGCCGTGTTCAAATTGCTTTTCCACCACGCAGCCAATGCCCAGTAGCCCCGCGCCGCTCTGGGCAATCAGGGTGCTCAGGGCGCGCAGGGTGCCGCCCGAGGCCAGGAAGTCGTCGATGACGACCACCCGGTCCCCCGGGCCCAGGAACTCGCTGCTCACAAACAGGTCCACCACCCCGCCCTTGGTCCGGCTGACCGACTGGGCGGTGAAAATGGGTTCTTTCATGGTCACGGGCTTTTTCTTGCGGGCGTAGACCATGGGCACGCCCAGCGTCATCGCTGTGGCGATGGCCGGGGCAATGCCGCTGACCTCAATGGTCACGATCTTGGTAGGGGCCAGCGGGGCAAAGTGGCGGGCGAAGGTCTCGCCCATCTCGCGCGTCAGGTCGGGCAGCAGCTGGTGGTTCACCAGCCCGTCCACCTTCAGAATGCCGCCGGGCAAGATTTCACCCTGTTGCCGAATCGCCTCCACCAGTGCCTGCATAGGGGGCAGTGTACCGGGCAGCCAGAAGCGGGCCCTCCCGGCGTGGGAAGGGCCCGGCATGGGGGTGAGGGTGGAAAGGAGCGTTCAAGTCAGAGGCTGGCCCCAGACCCCGCCCCCACACTGCGCGCCGTGCTCAGCAGCGGGGGGTGCCCGCGTTCACGCTGCCGTCGCTGGGCGCGTACTGGAAACGGCGCACGATCACTTCGGTGTCCTGGCCATTGACGGGGGCCATGCCCCGGAAGAGCCACAGGTTCATGTGCACGGGCATCTCGATCTGGGCAATACGGGGGTTGGTCCAGCGCCCGGTGCCCGGGTCGTAGGTGGCGGGCCACACGAACTCGTTGCAGCCAATGCGGTTGGACAGCGCGGTGGTGTGCCCGCCGAAGGTTTCGTGAATCACGCGGTCGCGCAGGCGGGTGTAGCGGTGGGTGGTGTAGGTGCCCTGCAGTTGCAGCGGCAACACGCGCGAGGTCACGGGCTGGCCGCGCACGCTGGGGTAGGTGGTGTAGTTCAGCGGGAGCGCGCCGGCCTGCCCCCAGCGGGCCAGTTCGACGTCAATCTCAAAGAGGCCGTCCGGGTCCTGCCCGGCGGGCACGGTGTCGGGGGTGGGGTACTGGAAGAGGCCCAGCACCACGTTCTGGTCCAGCTGGTCCACGCGGCCGATCACCCGCCACTCGTAGGTGCCGTAGCCCAGGCGGCGACTGGTGAACAGTTCGGCGTTGGTCCACGCGCCTCCATCGCGGCGAATGGCGAGGTGCAGGTCGCCAGCAGGGTCCACCCAGACGTTGCGGCTCGACCAGTTGTTGGGCCCTGGGCCCATGCCCTGGCCTTCTTTGAGGGCCCAGGTGAACCCGCTGAAGTTCAGCGTGGTCGCCTGCGGCTGCAGGGCTTTCCCCACCTGCGCCATAGGCTGCGGCGCCTGCGTGCCACACGCGGTTAAACCCAGCACCAGTGTCAGTCTCAGCATAACGGAATTCATAGTGTCCTCCTGACGCCTCCACTGAACCACAAGTCAGCGGCGAAATGATGTAAAAAAGTTCCAATTGATTGCTTGAGATTGAAAATTTATATCATTGGTCAACTGCTCTGGGGCAAACTGCTTCGGAACAGGCTCGGCCAGTTGGCGCATGGCGGGGATCGGGCCGGGCGCCAAAAATGCAGGGGTGGCTGCCTTACCGGACCTTTCTCCTGCCGAGCAGCAGGCTTTCGTTCAGAAATACAGCCTGCAGGGTCCGCTGCGCCGATTGCCCAGCGCGGGTATCGTGAACCGGGTCTACCAGACGGCATGGCAGGGCCAGCCGGCCGTGCTGCGCGTGCCCCTGCGCGGCGACGATGAAGACACCCTGACCGAGAGCGTGGCCGCGCCTGCCGCCTTCCGGGCCGGCATCCGCACGCCCGAACTGCTGCGCTTTGACGAGGACCGGGACATCGTGGACGCTCCGGTGACGCTGTATGCCCTGGCCCCGGGCCGCAGTCTGGACACCCTGGGCTGGCGCCCCGGCGACCCCCGCCTGCGCCGCGCGTGGCAGGAAGCGGGGCGCGAACTGGCCCGGCTGCATGCGGCGGTGCGCACCGTGCCCGACCCGCTGGGCCGCCTGGAAGCCATTCACCCGCCCGACGTGGCGCGTGTTCAGGCGCAGGTGACGGAGACGGCCCGATTGGGGGCCGATGATGCCGAGTGGGCCGCTGCTCTCACGGCGCGCCTGCTGGCCGACCATCCGCCACTGGCCCGCCCGGTTTTTCTGCACAACGACCTGCATCCCGGCAACCTGATGGTGACCGGGGGCGGCGCACTGACGGCCCTGATTGACTGGGGCGACGCCGGCTGGGGCGACCCCGTGCTGGACCTGACGTACGGCGGCCCGCTGGCCGCCCCGGACCTGCGGCGCGGCTACGAGGAGGAAGCGCCGGGCGTGCTGGGCAGTGGCGCCGCGCTGCGCCTGCTGGCCTACCTGCTGCACGACGCCCTGCGCCGCCTGGCCCGCAATCCAAAAGCCCACGAGGCCGGGGCCTGTGGCACAGTCGCCCCGGCACCTCCTTGCTGCACCTGCTGCGCGTCAGTTCGCAGGTTCCCGAGTGGGCGGCAGTGCTGGGCGCGCCCGGCTGAGGTTTCATGCCCAGAGGCTCCATCCGCACCCCATCCGGCGCCCGTACACTGCCCCCATGCGCCGCGTTCTGACTGTGCTGCTGCTGGCTGCCGTGCTCTCCCCTGCCCAGGCGGCGCCCGTGGAGGTGCCCGGCACGGGGGTGCGCTTTACCGTTCCCCAGGGCTTCGTGAAGATGCCCCCGGACATCCTGAAGCTCAAATACGCGCGTGGGACGCCACCTGCGGCCGTGTATTCCACCCCGGGGCCGAGCTGGGCGGTGAACATCGCCTTTGCGGTGCGCCGCGTCGAGGTGCCGGGCGACATGACCGTCCTGAAAAGCCTGCTGGAACGCTCGGTGCAAGGCGTTCCTGGGTTCCGCTGGGACAGCCGGGGGATCAAGACGCTGGGCACCCGGTCCTGGGTGGTGCTGCGCTTCTGGGTGCAGGGCGCCGACGGCCCTATCTACAACGACCTGCGCGCCACCCCCGTGCCCGGCGGGCTGCTGATCGTGACCGCCAACGCGGCCAAATCGCAGTACCCCAAGTACGTCAAGGTGCTGGGCACTGCCCTGGACAGCCTGCGTTGAGGTGAAGTCACCCCCGGGGCCCCCCTCCCTCGGCGGCGGTGCAAGCTGTGCTCCTCGCTTCTCCTCGCTCTGCCCGGCTTGAACCGAGTCTGGCCCCAGCCTCCGGCTCAGTCCAGGTCGTTGATTTCCGGCTGAAAGCCCACCTGCCGGATGTAATCCAGGTATTGCGGGCCACTCAGGGCCTCGCGCCCGCCGCTGAGGGCCACGAACATCGCCTCCAGCACGTTGGTGGCAAAGTTGCGCTGGCCCATGCGCGGGGTGGTGGTGATCAGGCGGCGCACGCCCCGCGCCTTCATCCACTCGCGGTCGGCGGCCGTGATGGTCTGGGTGAGGATGGTCTTGCCCTGCAGGTTCTGCGGCGCGTAGCGCTTGGCGTAGTGGGTGTCGCCCGCAATCACGTCGGCCCAGGCGTAGTATTTGGTGCCCTTGCCTTCCACGCTCTGCTCCTGCTTGGCGCCTGTGGGGTAAAACCAGTCCTGGGGCAGCTTGGTGATCACCGGCAGCACCAGCCCCGCCACGCGGCGCAGCGACATGATGGAGCGCAGAGGCCGGTCCAGGTTCAGGCCGAACACGATGTCGCCGTACACCACGTCCGCCCCGTGCTCTGAGAGGGCCTCGGCCATGCCAAAGCGGTCCACCGCCGAGACCATCAGCACCTTCTGGGTGCGCCACTGCAGTAGGCCATCCAGCTGGGCAATCGCGTCGCGCTCCAGGGTGTTTTTCAGGCCACTGCCGTCCAGCACGGGGGTCTGCCGGGCATTCGCCACCAGTTTGCGCACGTTGGCAAACACGTACTTCTTGCCGCCCGCAATCACGTACAGGTCCGCGCCGCCCAGCCCAAAGGCGTCTACCCGGCCGTCCAGGGCGCGGAACAGGGCCGCCATTTTCGCTGCGTCGCCGTCGGTGCCAAGGCGCTCGATCACGAAGGGCTGGCCCAGCACGGTCACGGTTTCGCGGGCGTTGCGGGTGCTGTTGCCCAGGCTGATGCTGACCACGTGTTTGTGCCCAGCGGGGGCGGGCTGCCAGCCCTGCAGTGGATCGGTCATGGGGGGCATTCTAAGGACGTCGCACCTCACGTGGCGACTGTTCAGGAGAGTGCCGCAAAGTCTCCACTCCCGGTGCAACGTCCTCTTGTCGATACTCGCTTCGCTCGGTTGATCTAGTGATCAACTTCGAGCGACTTATAAGGCTTCCGAAGGGAGAGGGAAAAGTACGGATTTCCGGAAATGAGCGGAATCCGTATTAGGCCAGCGGCTGCACGCGCCCGCTGCGTGCCGAGGCGTACAGGGCGTCCAGCACCCGCGCCTGCGCCACGGCGTCGGCGGGCGGGTAGAGGGCGGGGGTCTGCCCGGCGGCCACCGCCATAAAGTGGCGGACCATCTGGGCGTAGCCGTTGCTGGCCGCGAACACTTCCTCGCGCACCTGCTCGCCCACGGTCAGTCGCAGGGTCTGGGGGCCCTGGGTGTGGCTGTGGAACACGCCCTCCATGCGCAGGGTGCCGCGCGTGCCCACCACGGTCACGGCCTGGGTGCTGGGGTCGGTCCAGTCAAAGGCGCAGTCCAGGCTGACCAGGGCGCCGGGGTAGGTCAGCACGCCGCTGAGGGCCATATCCACGCCCGCCGCCGGGCCGCCCTCTGTCCAGCGGGCCGCCGCCTGGGCCGAAAGGGGTTCGCCCAGCAGCAATCGGGTGAGGTTCACAGGGTAGGTGCCCACGTCGTACAGCGCGCCGCCACCCTGGGCCGCGTGCCAGCGGAAATCGTGCGGGTTGTCCATGTGAAAGCCAAAGGCCGCGCGCACTGCGCGGATCTCGCCCAGGTCCTCGGCCACGATCTGGCGCAGCCGGACCACATGGGGCTGAAAGCGGTAGGCAAAAGCTTCCAGCAGCACCCGCTCCGAATGGGCCGCCGCGTCGGCCAAGTCCTGCGCCTGGGCGGCGTTCAGGGTCAGTGGCTTTTCGGTCAGGGCGTGCTTGCCCGCCTGCAGGGCCGCTAGGGTCCAGGGGTGGTGCAGGTCGCCCGGCAGCGGGTTGTACACCGCGTCTACATCCGAGGCGAGGACGTCGGCGTAGCCCCCCACCAGCGGCACCTCCCATTCCTGGGCAAAGGCGCGTGCGCGGTCGCTGTGGGGATCACGCACCCCCAGCGCCGTGACCTCACCCCCCGCGTCCCGAATGGCCGGAATCAGCGCCTGCGCAATACGCGCCGCCCCCAGAATCCCCCAGCGAAATGGTGTGGTCATGGGGGGCAGTGTGGCAGATGGAGAGTGGGGAGTGGGGAGTGGGGAGTGGGGAGTGGGGAGTGGGGAGTGGGGAGTGGGGAGTGGGGAGTGGGGAGTGGGGAGTGGGGAGTGGGGAGTGGAACAGCCTGATGCGCAAGCCTGGCGCTTGTCAAGCCCCGCGCACCGCCTCCCGCGCCCTGCCCCCTTCTTTTCCCACAACCCACTCCCCACTACCCCTTACTCAACAAATACCCCTTCGGATGGTGCCCGCCGCTGGCGACCTGGAACAGTTCGTGGGCATTCCACTTCTGCTGGGCCGACAGCACGCGCTCGAAGAGACGGATTTCGTGGGTGATCACGCACAGGCGCCCGCGCTGGCTGGTCAGGCGGTGCATCTCCTGCAAGAAGGCCGGGTACAGCACTTCGTTGCTCTGGTGGGTGCTGATGGCGTCGCCCCAGGGGAGGTCGGCCATGATCAGGTCAAAGGAGCGGGCGGGCAGGTCCGTGTGCAGGGCGTCGCGCACCGCCACCTCAATGTCGCGCCCGGCGGCCTGGATATTGGCGCGGGCACACTTCACGGCTTCTGGGTTCAGGTCCACGCCCACCAGCGCGGCGCTGGGGCCCATCAGGTCGCGCTCGATCAGCAAGGTCCCGCTGCCGCTCATGGGGTTGAAAATGCGGTCCTGTTCGCGCTGCCCGGCCAGTTTGTGGGCGGCGTAGGCAATGGTGGCGTTCAGGCCGCCCGCCATGTTGCACACCCGCCACGCGCGGGCGCTCAGGGGCTTCGGCGTGATGCGGGCCAGCACGTCCCAGCCGCCTCCCCCTTCCTCGGGGCGCAGGCGGATCAATAGTTCGCCGGCTTCGGGGTCGTGGGGCAGGTTCAGACCCGTCTGCAACTCTTCGGCGAGGCGCTGCATCACGGCTGATTCCTTGCCCGCCGCCGCCAGCCGGAACGAGCGGTGCGCGCCCACCTGCACGGCCCCCAGCAGAAAGTCCGTCAGTTCGCCCAGTTGCTGGTGGCCCAGCAGGCCGCGCGGGCGCGGCACGTCCCAGGTGCGCACGCGGTAGACCGCCACCGCCGACTTCAGACGGGTCAGGCGCGCGGGGTCGCCCGGAAACCAGAAGCGCAGGCCGCGCACGTCGCGGGCCAGCGGCACCGTCGCCAGTTCGCCAGCGGCCACATGCTCCAGGCCACGCAGGGCTTCGAGTTCGTATTCGTGGGCCGGCTGGCGGGCGCGGTGGTCGCCCCGGGGGCGGGCTTTGCGCCGGGGTTGGGCGTGGCGGTCAGGGCGAGCGGGGCGCGGCATAGCAGAACAGTATAGAGCCCCCGCCCCAGGGGGGCTGCCGCGCAGGCGCCCGAACGGCGTACAATCCGGGCCGTTCTATGACGCGCCCGCCCCGCTCCCCCCGCGACCTGAGTGCTGGCCGCGTCCGCCGCCGCTTCTCGCCGCTGTCGCAACTGAGCCCGCCGCAGCTGATCGCGCTGTCCTTTGCCCTGGCCATTCTGGTGGGGGGCGCGCTGCTCAGCCTGCCGGTCACCCACGGCCTGAACCCGGACGGCACGCGGCGCAGCGTGAACTTTCTGCAGGCGCTGTTTACCGCCACCAGCGCCCTGTGCGTGACCGGCCTGAACGTCATTGACCCCAGCAAGGATTTCAACCGGCTGGGGCAGGTGCTGATCATGCTGCTCATTCAGGTCGGCGGCCTGGGAATCATCACCTTCGGCACGGCCTTTGCGCTGATCTCGCGGCGCCGCGTGAACTTTACCGAGCGCCTGCGACTGGCCCAGCAGGTCAGCGCCCTGAACACCGGGGGCGTGCTGGGCCTGATCCGGGCGATTTTCCTGTACACCTTTGTCATTGAGCTGGTAGGGGCCGCGCTGCTGGCCTTTCGCTTCGTGCCCAAGGAAGGCTGGGGGCGGGGGCTGTTCTACTCGCTGTTTCACTCGGTCAGCGCCTTTAACAACGCGGGCTTTGCCCTGTACAGCGACAACCTGATGGGGTTTGTGGATGACCCGCTGGTGAGCATGGTGATCGCGCTGCTGATTATTCTGGGCGGCACCGGCTTTCTGGTGCAGCTGAATGTGGTGGCGCACCTGCTGAACCCCCGGCGCAACCGCCTGATGGTCCACAGCAAACTGGTGCTCACCATGATGGCCGCGCTGCTGCTCATTGGCACGGTGGCGTATCTGGTGCTGGAATGGAACAACCCCAAAACGCTGGGGCCCCTGGGGCTGGGCGAGAGGGTGCTGGCCTCGTTCTTCCAGAGCGTGACCACACGCACGGCGGGCTTTAACACCCTGGACTACGGCGCCATGGGCCTGACCACGCTGTTTGTCACCATCATCCTGATGTTTATTGGGGCCAACCCCGGTTCCACGGGCGGCGGCATCAAGACCAGCACCTTTTACGTGATGATGGCCTCGGCCTGGAGCATGGTGCGCGGGCGGCGCGACACCACGCTCTTTGAGCGCCGCATTGACACCGACACCATCCTGCGGGCCATGACGGTGGGCCTGCTGAGCATTGGGCTGGTCAACGCGATGCTGATTGCGCTGCTGAGCCTCAATACCCGCGACGACGTGCGCTTTGTCAACCTGTTTTTCGAGGCGGTCAGCGCCTTCGGCACCGTGGGCCTGAGCATGAACACCACGCCGCTGCTGAACCCGGCCCAGCACGTGGTGCTGATCGCGCTGATGTTCCTGGGCCGCATTGGGCCGCTGACCTTCGCGGTGGCGTTCGGCCGGCCGCGTTCGCCCGTTCCGGCCCGCTACCCCGCCGACAAGGACATTCTGATCGGCTGAGCCCGCCGCTTTCCTGCATGCCAGAAAGGACCTGTGAACCATGAAAAGCAAACAATGTCTTGTGATCGGGCTGGGCCGCTTCGGCACCGCCGTGGCCACCACCCTCTACGAAATGGGCCACGAAGTGGTGGCCATTGACCAGCACGAAGAAAACGTGGAGCGCGTGATGAACCTCGTGACGCACGCGGCGATTGTGGACGCCAGCGACGAGCGCGCCCTGCGCACCCTGGGCGTGGGCGACTTTGACGTGGTCGTGGTGGCCATCGGCACCGACGTGCAGGCCAACATTCTGGCCACCATGAACGCCAAGAGCCTGGGCGCGCCCTACGTGGTGTGCAAGGCGATTGACGAGATGGCCCGCCGGGTGCTGGAGCGCATTGGCGCCGACCTCGTGATTCGCCCGGAACACGACATGGGCGTGCGGCTGGCCCGCCAGATCGCCACCCCGAACATCGTGGACACGCTGGACCTGGGCGGCGACTACGCCATCGTGGAAATCGAGGCCAACGAGCGCCTGAAGGGCACCCTGCGCGACCTGAACCTCACCGGGCGCTTTGGCGTGCAGGTGATCGCCATCAGCCGCGCGGGCAAGATTGAGGTGACCCCGCGCGCCGAGGACGAACTGTGCCCGCACGACAAGCTGGTGGTGATTGGCACCAGCCACAACCTCGACGACCTGCGGCGGTATCTAGGCGAGTAGGCGCCGCCGGACCTGCGCCTAAGTCGCTCGCTGTTGATCTTTAGATCACCCGAGCGGGCTGGAACAGCTGCGCCGCAGAGCGAGAAGCGAAGAAAGGGCCTTGCACCGAGAATGGAAACGTTTCGGTGCTTTTCTGAACCGTTGGCATGGGGGAGGGGCGAGGCCCTTAAGTGCTTTCCGGCGCCTCAATGAACAGCACGGGCCGACACGCCTCGACCCCGGCCAGCTGAATATCGTCCCGGCGGGTCCGCGCCCAGGCCTCCCGCTGCAGGCGCCAGCGCTGGACCAGCACCGGCTGACCGCGCCGGGTGGCCCAGTCGGTGCCATTGGGCTGGTAGCCCAGGGCCGCCGAGATCCGGTTGGAAGCCGCGTTGTCGAACAGCGCGTCGCTGGCTGCTTCGGCAGCCCCAAAGCCGGCAAAGGCCAGATGCAGAATCGCCGCGCGCATCTCGCGGCCCAGCCCCTGGCCCCGGACATCTGGCGCCAGCCAGGAAAAGGAGGTCACGGTCCGGCAGGTGTCGAAGTTCACTCCGATCAGGTCCTGCATGCCCACCAGCCGGCCTTGCCAGAGCACGACGAAATACAGGCGCCAGGCGTCCGGGCGCACCATGCCGCGTCCCCGCCAGATGGCCTGCAGCCACAGGCGCTCGCGGCGCGGATTGGGCTCGTACAGGGACATGGGGTCGTCAAAAGGCTCGGGGGGCGTGACCACCCCGGCCCGGACGGTGGGCAGCAGTTCGGCCAGGAGGTCGTCGGTGGCCCCGTGCAGCGTGAGTCTGGGGGTGGTGACCCGGAGGGCCAGGGGTGGATACAGCGCAGCCGGCATGCCCCCAGCAAACGACACGCTGCCCCGCACCATCATGCGCGAACTAGCTTAGTGGGGCCCTGGGTTTCTGCACGAATTGGCGCCGCGAGAGGGCACAGGTGGGGCCCGATCAGCCGCCGTGGCTCAGGGCCACGACCAGTGCGGCCAGCAGCGGCAGCAGCGCGCCCAGGCCCCAGACCACCCCGGCCCGGGCCAGCCCTGGGCGCAGCAGAAACAGCACCAGGGCCGCCGTGGCCAGCAGGGTCAGCAGGGCGTAGGCGAGCAGCACCCCCCGAGCATAGCGCCTGGGACAGGAAGAGGCAGTGGTCGGAAAAAAAATCTGTTGCTTCTGGCGTGACCGGGGCGCCCCACCGCCAAGTCCGGCGACGGGCCTCCTCGTTGAGGGCCTCTGCCCTACCGCTCGGCGCGCTTCTGGGCGTCGTCAAGGGCGGCCTTGGCGCTCAGCTTGCCGGTGGTGGCTTTCAGGATAGCCTCTTCCAGCAGGGCGGTCCAGGCGGCGTACTCGGGCAGGTTGGGGCGCGGCACGGCGCGGCCAATCTGGGCATGCGCGGCGCGCAGCTGCGGGTTTTTGCGGTACCAGTCGTCCAGCAGGGGCCCAGCCGCGCGCCGGGGCGGCACGTAGGCGGTGGCCTGCACCCAGTGGGCCAGCCGCGCAGGCTGCATCAGGAACTGCCAGAAGGCCAGGGCGCCAGCCTGTTCGGCGGCGGGGGTGCCCGCCGGCACAGCCAGGGTCGCGCCGCCCAGGGGCACCGTGCATTCACCGGGTTTCTCGCAGGGAAAGGGCGCAATGCCCAGGTTGAAAAACGGCAGCTTGCGCGCGTCAATCCAGTTCGCCACGCTGGCCAGCACAAAGACGTTCTGCCCCCGCGCAAAGTCGAAGGCGGCGCGGGTGGCTTCGTTCAGGGTGCGCGCCTGGGCCTGCCCGGCGGCGCTCATGCGCGCCAGCTGGGTCAGGGCCTCCACGGCGTCGGGGCTGTTCAGGCGCGGGGCCGAGCCGGACACCAGCTGCCCAGCGCGCGACAGCACGTTGGCCTCGAAGGTCCAGGCGTCGGCGGCGGCCACCAGCGGGCGGCGGCCACCAGTGGCCAGCGCGCGGCTCTGGGCTTCCAGTTGCGCCCAGGTATCGGGCGCTGTCAGCCCGGCGCGCCCCAGGGTGCCCGCGTTGTACATCAGCACCGGCACGCTGAGGTTCCAGGGCAGCCCGTAGGTGCGTCCATTCAGCTGCCCGGACTTCCAGGCCGCCGGATACAGGTCGCCCACCAGGGCGTCGGGCAGGGCGTCGGCGGCGCGCGACAAGTCAGCCAGTTGCCCGCCCGCCGCCAGAGCCGGAAACTGGGTGAATTCCAGTTGCACCAGGGCCGGGGCCTTGCCCGCCTTCAGGGCGGCCTGCAGTTTGGGAAGCAGCTCGCGGTAGTTGCCCTGCACCTGCGGCACCACCTCGTAAGCGTCCTGGGCGGCATTGAACTCGCGGGCGTAGCCGGCCACCACGCCCTGCACGCCGCCCATGGCATGCCAGAACTCCACGCGCACGGGGGCGGCCAGGGCCGAACTCAGGGACAGGGCCAGCAAGGGGGTCAGCAGGGCCAAACGGCGCATAGCGGCAGGATAGCGGCCCAGCCTGACGGGAACTTGAGCGGAAGACGACAAGACCTTGTTCGGCGCGCCGCCAAGGCTAGGGGTTCCGCGCCGCGATTGAGACGAACGGCTGTCCAAGTCCGGAACAGTCGGGAAAGAGGCGGCGGTTCCCCACCTCCGGCGCGTCCCAGCCCAATTCCCGGAAGCCCGTCCGTTTGCCTTCTCTGCTTCGCCCCTCTACGAGGCCCTCCGGTCAGAAACATGCCATACCGTGCTCCTGAATTTTTCGGCTTCCGGATCAGCAAGAGTTCGGACTGTTTTTAGGCGAGGCGAGCAGGCCCTGAGAGAAACGTCATCTGAGCCGCTGGGCCTGCTCACCCCCTCGGCTGCGCCGCTTCCCAAGCTCCAACCTCTGCCGCACAGCGCTACAGAGCCCGCCGCCAGGGGGAAAAGAAAAACAGCAGGTTTGTCGGGCCGCGTGCCGCCAACTGCTCCAACCATCGACGAAAATGTGTCTTGCCGTTCGCTCTGCTCGGGAAGCGCCACCCCCAGCCGTCTTCCCCACTTCCCACAACCTACTTCCTACTCCCCGCCGTTCAGGGCAGCACCGGATACAGGTCCACACGGCTGCCGGGCTTCACGTCGCTGCGCGCGGCGATGCCCACCACGGCCGTGCCCCCGGTGCGGTTGCCCAGGCGGGTCAGCAGGTCCGCGAACTCGGTTACGTCCAGGCCCTGCACATACTCGCTGGGCACCCCGCGCGAAGTCACGTCCAGCACGGTGTCTTTGACAAGGTCGCTGATCTGTTCCTGTAGCGCCTTGGCATTGCCGCCCAGCGACACGCTGGCGCGGCGGATGATCTGGTTGCCCCGGAACAGCACGGTGTTGGGCCGGGCGTCGCAGGTGAGTTCCACGGGCAGGCCCGTGGCAGCGTTCTGGGCGGCGCGGCACTGCACGAAGGTGCTCACGTTCAGGCCGCGCAGCTTGGTTTCCAGGGCGCTGCGGGCGGCGGCGCTCAGGCGCACGGCCGGGGTGCCACGGGCGCCGCGTGCCTGGGCACTGCGCCCGGCGTCCTGCAAGAAGGTGTCCAGGTTGCGCACGCTGGGCACCACGGCGGCGTACACCAGTTCGTTCTTGGGGTAAGCGAGGTCGCTGTTGCGCGTGGCACTCAGCTCGGCGCGGCTGCTGGAATACTCGTCCTGCAGGCGGCCCAGCGTGGCTTTAGCCTGGGCCAGATCGCGCGCCAGGGCCTCGTTGCTGCTCTTCAGCTGCGCCTGCTGCTGCTGCAGGCGTCCCAGATCGTCGCGGACCTGATCGCGCTCGCGGGCGGCCTGATCACGTTCGGTGCTCAGGCGGGTGCGCTCGGCGCTCAGGCGGGTCACCTCGGCCTGGGCCTGCTGACGCTGCGTCTGGGCCTGCCGCTGCTGGGCCTGGGCACGGGCCAGTTCGGTCTTGGCCTGGGCCAGCGCGTCACGGGCAGCGTCGCGGGCGGCCTGCACCTGGGCCATCTGCGCCTGGGCCGCGCGCACCTGGGCCTGGGCGGCCTGGGCCTGCGTCTGCGCCGTGCGGGCCTGAGCCTGGGCGGCGCGGGTCTGGGTCTGGGCCTGGGCCTGCGCGGCGCGGGCACTGGTCTGGGCCTGCGCGGCGCGCACCTGGGCGGTTTCGGCGGCCTGCTGCGCGGCCTGGGCACGGTCCTGGGCGCGGCGCACCTCCAGCTGGGCCAGGGCCACGCGGGCGTTCAGGTCCACCACCTGGGCATCCAGGGTCTGGGCGCGGCTGCGGCTGGCCTTCAGGGCCGCGTCCGACTGGGCCAGCTGCGCGCGGCTCTGGGCGGCGCGGGCTTCCAGGGTCTCGCGGGTCTGGGTCAGGGTCTGCACACGGCCCTGAAGCCCGGCGGCCTGGGTTTTCAGGGTGGCTTCGGCGGCGCGCGCCGCGTTCAGGTCGCGCCGGGCAGTTTCCAGGCGCGCCTCGGCGGCCTGCTGCTGCGTGCGCAGGCGCTGGGCTTCCTGCTGGGCGCGGTCACGGTCCTGCTGCGCGGCGCGAATCTGGGCCTGGGCCACGGTGATTTCGCGGCGCAGCTCCTCCAGCTGGGGGCGCAGCTGATCGGCCTGGGCAATGGTGTTCACCGCCGAGCGGTTGAGCAGCAAGAAGGCCGCGAGGCTGGCCGCGCTGATCGCCATGCCGGACAGCACCGCCACAATCAGGGCCGTCTGCTTGGGCCGCAGCCCAAACCAGCGCAGGTGTTTGCGCCCGGCCTTCTTGGCAATGGTGTCGGCGGCGTAGGCCACCACGCCGGAAAGAATCACCACGAAGGGCAAAAACAGCCACAGCACCGCGCCTCACCCTCCCTGGATCACAGCTCGAAATCGTCGCCCAGGTAGTGGCGCCGGGCGTCCTCGTCCTGGGCAAACTGCGCGGGCGTGCCTTCAAACTTCACTTCGCCGTCGTACATCAGATACACGCGGTCGGTCAGGGCAATGGTCTCGCGCACGTTGTGGTCGGTGATAAACACGCCCAGACCCCGGCGGTCACGCAGCTCGCGGATCAGGCGCTGAATCTCACGGATGCTCTTGGGGTCCACGCCAGTAAAGGGCTCGTCCAGCAGCAGGTAATCGGGGTCGGTGGTCAGCGCCCGGGCCAGTTCCAGGCGGCGGCGCTCGCCCCCCGAAAGCTGATAGGCGAAGCTGCCTGCCAGATGCGAGAGGCCAAATTCGGCCAGCAGGGCGTCGGCGCGGGCCTCCTGCTCGCTTCTCGGCAGGCCCTGGTACTCCAGGATCGCCAGCAGGTTGTCACGGGCGGTCAGCTTGCGAAAGGCGCTGGGTTCCTGCGGCAGGTACCCCAGGCCCAGCCGGGCGCGCTCGTGCATGGGCAAGCGGGTCACGTCGCGTTTCCCCAGACCAATGCGCCCGCCGCCGGGGCGAATAAAACCCACCAGCATGTAAAACGTGGTGGTCTTGCCGGCGCCGTTGGGGCCGAACAGCGCCACGATCTCGCCGGGGCGCACCTCCAGATTCACGCCGCGCACCACCGCGCGGCGACCGTAAGTCTTGCTCAGGCCCTCGGCGTGCAGCACCGGCCGGGCCTCGCGGGCGCCGGGCGCCGGCGCGGCGGGCGGGTGGGACAGGGGCGCGGTCACGTCTGGCAGCGTAGCACGGGCCTCCGGCGCCCCCCGTGAGGGACAGATGGGACGGGGCGGGGGGGCCCATCTGGCCTACACTGACAGGATGCTGCTGACGATCATCGTGCTGGATTCCGTGGGCGTGGGCGAGCTGCCCGACGCCGAGCGGTTTGGCGACGCCGGAGCCCATACTCTGAACCACACCCTGCAGGCCGCCCCCGCCGCGCTGCCGCATCTGGCGGCGCTGGGGCTGGCGCAGGTGCCCACCGTACAGACCAGCCCCCAGACGGTGCCGGCCGGGCCCGCCCAGGGCGCCTACGGCCGCATGCGCGAGGTCAGCCCCGGCAAGGACACCAGCACCGGCCACTGGGAATTCATGGGCGTGCAACTGCAGCACCCTTTTCAGGTATTCCCGGACGGCTTTCCGCCCGCCGTGATGGACCGCTTTGACGCCGCCACCGGCAAGGGCCACCTGTGCAACAAGCCCTACAGCGGCACCGACGTGATCCGCGACTTTGGGCCCGAGCACCTGAAGACCGGCGCCCCGATTGTGTACACCAGCGCCGACTCGGTGTTTCAGATTGCCGCGCACGAGGACGTGGTGCCGCTGGAAACCCTGTACGCGTGGTGCCAGGCCGCCCGCGAGATCCTGCAGGGCGAATACGCCGTGGCGCGCGTGATTGCCCGGCCCTTCCGGGGCGAGTTTCCCTTTGAGCGCGCGAACGAACACCGCAAGGATTACAGCCTGGTGCCGCCACCCACCGTGCTGGACGCGGTCAAGGCCACTGGGCAGGCGGTGATCGGGATTGGCAAGATTCCCGATATCTACGCCCACCAGGGCTTTACCGAGGAAATTCACACCGACAGCAACGCCGACGGCGTCGCCAAGACGCTGGCCCGGATGCAGCAGGCGGCGAGTGAGGGCACCTCGGGGCTGATTTTCACGAACCTCGTGGACTTTGACAGCAAGTACGGCCACCGCCGCGATCCGGCTGGCTACAGCGCCTGCCTGGCCGAGTTCGACGCCGCGCTGCCCAGCCTGATCGCCGCCACGCCCGAAGACGGCGCCCTCATCATCATCAGCGACCACGGCAACGACCCCACGTGGCACGGCAGCGACCACACCCGCGAACACGGCCTGCTGCTGATGCACCGCGCGGGCTGGGCCGGCGTGAATCTGGGCGAGCGCGCCACCTTTGCCGATGTGGGCGCCACGGTGGCCGAGGCACTGGGGGCCCAGTGGCAGGGACCGGGTGAGAGCTTCTGGACGCGCCCGAGCTAAAAGAAGGGGCCTTTAGCCTCACCCTGTCGCTGGGCGGGCGCTACGCGGGCGAGCAGCACTGGGCGCTGAGCACCGAGCGCAGCGCCCTGGCGGCGCGGGTGCAGACCGATTTTGGCGGCGTACTGCCGGAAATCCGCCGCCTGCAGCACAGCCGCCTGCACCCCCGGCACTTCACCAGCCTGGGCTACGCCGAGGGCGACGGCCGGGGCCGTCCCAGTTTCGAGGTGCAGTTTGACCGCCGCGCGGGCCTGATTCACCTGCGCCAGGGCCGCGACGAGGCGTCAGCGCCGCTGGTCACCGAATACCACGACCCCGTGAGCCTGCTGCTGTGGCTGCGCCACCTCACCGCCCACGAGGGCGGCGGCCCCGAGCGCCTGGGCGCCCAGCTGACCGGCGGGCGCGTGCTGATTCAGCGCCTGCCGGACACAGAGGTGGGGGGCGTGCCCTGCACCGGGTATTTTCTGCGCCCCGGCAACG
The DNA here is from genome assembly GCF_019693445.1 of Deinococcus aquaedulcis. Lineage (NCBI taxonomy): Bacteria > Thermotogati > Deinococcota > Deinococci > Deinococcales > Deinococcaceae > Deinococcus > Deinococcus aquaedulcis. Next base: position 50,925 of record NZ_JAHRBL010000005.1, read on the forward strand.
CCTACGTGTATATCGAGCAGGCCGAGCCCTGGCGGCTGATGCGCCTGATTCAGCCCACCGATTTCGGCGCTGTAGAGGCCAACGCCCAAATCTCCAGCCGCCGCCCAGCCCCCGACCGCGAACGCCGCCGCCGCAGGGTGTAGAGCCCGGCCCTGGCCCCCACCCGTCCAAACAACCGTTTGGTTCCTGGCTGCGACCGCGCGCAGACTAAGTCGCCAGCAATACGTCGCCAGCCAGCGGCTGTGTTCGCCCTCCCACTGACTATTTGCCACTCCCCACTGCCTTTTCCACAACCCACACCCCCTCCTGGAGCCCCCCATGCAAGTCCTGCAAGGCCAAGACGCCCGGCGCGCCCTGACGCGCACCTTCAATGACCTGCCGGTGCCAGACGCCGTGCTGGCCCGCATCGAGTCCACCTTTGGCGAGCCCCTGAGCCCGGAAGCGGTGGTCGAGCGCCTGCTGGCCGACGTGCGCGCGCGCGGCGACGAGGCCCTGCGCGACTGGACCGAGCGGCTGGACGGCCACCGGCCTGAAGCGCTGGCGGTGTCGGCCGCCGAACAGGCGGCGGCCACGGTGGATGAGGCCCTGCACGACGCCATCCGCACCGCCATCGCCCGGGTGCGCGCCTTTTACGCGCAGCAGCCTGCCCACGGCTTTCTGAACCACGGCCCGGACGGCGCCCTGGGCCAGCTGGTGCGGCCCCTGGGGCGCGTGGGGGTCTACGTGCCCGGCGGGCTGGCGCCCCTGATCAGCACGCTGATTCACACGGCGGTGCCCGCGCAGGTGGCAGGCGTGCCCGAGATCGTGGTGACCACGCCCCCCGCCCGGGACGGCACGGTTCACCCGGCGATTCTGGTGGCGGCGCGGGAACTGGGGATTTCGCAGATCTTCAAGGTGGGGGGCGCGCAGGCCATTGGCGCGCTGGCCTACGGCACGCCCAGCATTCCCGCTGTGGACAAGATCGCCGGGCCCGGCAACCTGTTCGTGGTGATCGCCAAGCGCATGGTGTACGGCATGGCGGGCATTGAAAGCCTGCCCGGCCCCACCGAGACCCTGGTGGTGGCCGACGACAGCGCCTCAGCGCGCTTTGTGGCCGCCGACCTGCTGGCCCAGGCCGAGCACAACGGCGCTGAGCCGGTGCTGGTGTCCACCAGCCGCGAGTTGTTGCTGGCCGTCCAGGCCGAACTGCACGGCCAGCTCGAAGCCTTGCCCGAACCCAACCGGAGCTGGGCGCGCGATTCGGTCCTGGCGCGCATGAAGGTGGTGCTGGCCGGGTCGCTGGACGAGGCGCTGGACCTCGCCAACCTGTACGCCCCCGAGCACCTGTGCCTGCTGACCCGCGACCCCTGGAGCCTGCTGGGGGGGGTGCAGCGCGCGGGCGGGGTGTTTCTGGGCGAGGCCAGCATGGAGGCCCTGGGTGACTACGTGGCGGGCCCCAGCCACGTGATGCCCACCGGGGGCACCGCCCGCTTCATGAGCCCGGTGAATGTGCGCGACTTCCAGAACATCATCTCCGTGGTGGGCCTGAACGAGGGGGCGCTGCGCCGCATTGGCCCGGCCGGGGCGCTGCTGGCCCGCGCCGAGGGCCTGGAAGCCCACGCCCGCGCCATTGAAAGCCGCCTGCACCCTGAAGCCGAGGGAACTTCTCCCGGCGCCTTCCTGCCCACATGACCCCGGCCGCGCGCCCGGCGCCGACGCCCCTAACGCCGGCCGTGCTGCTGTGCCTGGGGCTGGTGTACGTGGTGTGGGGCAGCACCTATTTCGGCATCAAGGTGGCGATTGAAACCCTGCCGCCACTGGGGATGCTGGCCGCGCGCTTTGTGGTGGCCGGGGCGCTGCTGCTGGCTTTCCTGCGCTGGCGCGGGGCGCCGTGGCCCACCGCGCGGGAATGGGGCGCCAGCGCCCTGGTGGGCACCCTGTTGCTGGGCGGCGGCACCGGGCTGGTCACGCTGGCCGAGCGCGACGCCAGCAGTTCGGTGGCCGCCATGATCATCGCCGTTTCGCCGCTGTTTGCCGCGCTGTTTGGGCGGTTGTGGGGCGAACGCACCGGCGGGCGCGAGTGGCTGGGCATTGGGGTGGGTCTGGCCGGCATTGCCCTGCTGAACGTGGGCGAACTGCGCGCCACACCGCTGGCCGCCCTGCTGCTGATCCTGGCGCCGATCTGCTGGACCTTCGGCAGCCAGTGGTCGCGGCGCCTGCCGCTGCCCGCCGGGCTGATGGGCAGCGCCGCCGAGATGCTCACCGGGGGCGCAGTGCTGCTGACCCTGAGTGTGCTGCTGGGCGAACGCTGGGGCACCCCCAGCGCCGCCAGCCTGTGGGCCCTGGGGTACCTCACGGTGTTTGGCAGTCTGGTGGCGTACTCGGCCTATATGTACCTCGTGGCACACACCCGGCCCGCACTGGCCACCAGTTACGCCTACGTGAATCCGGTGGTGGCGGTGCTGCTGGGCGTGGGCTTTGGCGGCGAGCGGCTGGGCACGCTGGGCTGGGTGGCCCTGGCGGTGATTCTGGCCGGAGTGCTGCTCGTGGCGTGGCCGCGCCGGACCACCGGCGCCCCCCCGGCCGAGGGGGCGCCACGTGACCGCTGAACCGGGCCTGCAATTCCAGACGCACCAGCCCAGCGATCCCACCAGTCTGGTGATTCGGCGGCGCATCCGGCCCGGCCAGGAGGCCGCCTATGAAGCGCTGCTGACGGAAGCCAATGCGCTGCTGGCAGGCATTCCCGGCCACCGGGGCACCGGGGTCATTCGCCCGGCGCCCGGGGAACACGAATACACCCTGGTGGCCCGTTTCGACTCGCTGACCAGCGCCGCCGCCTGGGAGCTGTCCCCGGAGCGCGCCGCGTGGCTGGCACGGGTCACGCCGCTGGTGGATGAGCAGCTGAGTTTTGAAAAACAGCCCGGGCTCGATTTCTGGTTTACGCCCCCCGCCGCCCCCAGCCTGCGCCAGCCGCCCAGATGGAAGATGGCCCTGCTGACCCTGGCCGCGCTGTACCCGGTCAGCCTGGGAACAGGCTGGCTGTTCGGCACCGCCCTGGCGCCGTGGCTAGGCCACTGGCCCACGCCCCTGCGCGCCCTGCCGCAGATGGTGGTGGTGGTGGTGTCCATGACCTATCTGGTGATGCCAGCCGTGACGCGCTGGGCGGCGGGGTGGCTGAGGAGGGGGTAGGTTGTGGGAAGGGAAACAGGGCGAAGGCAAGGCTCAATTAGGCCCCGCCTTCACCATTTCAGAGCCCCTCGCACGTCGTGCCAAAGGGGTCAACCTGCGTCTCGCCTGTCAGGCCCTGGCTTTTCATACAGCCCACAACCCACGCCCCGCAGCCCCCTCACCTCTCCTCTAGCGCCAGCTGCACCAGCCTCGTCACCAGTTCGCTGTAGCTCAGGCCCGCCGCCTCGAACAGCTTGGGGTACATGCTGGTGGTGGTAAAACCGGGCATGGTGTTGACCTCGTTCAGCAGCAGTTCGCCGGTCTGTTCCAGGTAGAAGAAATCCACGCGGGCCAGCCCCGCGCAGTCCAGGGCGCGGAAGGCAGTCAGGGCGGTCTGGCGGGCCTGCTCGGCCACCTCCGGGGGTAGGGGCGCGGGGATATGCATGGCCGCGCGGCCCTCGGTGTACTTGGTTTCGTAGTCGTAGAACTCGGCGTCGAAGCGCAGTTCGCCCACCGGGCTGGCGATGGGCGCGTCGTTGCCCAGAATGCCCACCTCGATCTCGCGGGGCTTGTGGGCGGTCATGGCTTCCAGAATCACGCGGCGGTCCAGGCTGAACGCCAGCTGCAGGGCGCCGTCCAATTCAGCGGGGGTGCCCACCTTGCTGATCCCCACGCTGGAGCCCAGGTTGGCCGGCTTGACGAACAGGGGGTAGCCCAGTTCGGCGGCGCGCGCCCGCACGGCATCCGGGGTCTGCTGCCACTCGCGGCGCACGGCCAGCCGCCACGCCACCTGGGCAATCCCGGCCGAGGCCAGCACCTGCTTGGTCATCACCTTGTCCATGCTCACCGCACTGCCCAGCACGCCGCTGCCCACAAAGGGAATGCCGGCCAGGGTCAGCAGGCCCTGAACAGTGCCGTCCTCGCCCATGGGACCGTGCAGCAGCGGAAACACCGCGTCGTACCCTTCGGCACTGGCAGCGCGGTGCAGCACAAGGTCGCCGCCCACGGGCGCCGCGCCCTGTTCCAGCGCACGGACCGTTTCGGTGGGCGGCAGCCAGCGCCCCTGCTTGCTGATCACCACGGGCGTCACGTCGAACTGGTCGCGCGGCAGGGCACCCAGAACACTGCGGGCGCTGAGCAGGCTGACCTCGTGTTCTCCGGACTGGCCCCCGGCCAGCAGCAAAATGCGCTTCTTCACGCGGCGCAGTATGCCACGACCCCCCAGGGCACGCGCCACGCTGAGAGCGGCGCAGGGCTGCATGAGAGCCGGACCGTCTGCCTGGCTCCCAGAGGGCCCGGAAGCCGGCGCCGGAACGCTGGACAGCCCGGCTGGACGGGCAGCCAGCACGTCACACCATCCCCAAATTTCCTGCGCTATGATGCGCGCGATCAAACCACCGACAGCCTGTCACGAGGCCTACCGTGCATTTCGTCTTCGCCGCCCGCGCCCGCTGTCAAACGTATGTTCTACGGAGGCTCAATGAAGAAGATTGCTGCACTGACCGCCCTGCTTGCCCTGACCACCGCCCTGGCTGTCGCCCCCAAGGACACCCTGGTGGAGCAGACCGCCGCCGACATCCCCACCATGGACCCGGGCGTGACCTACGACACCGCTTCGGGCAGCGTTGTGGAAAACATGTACGAGACCCTGCTGACCTACAGCGGGGCCAGCCTGACCAAACTCGAGCCCCTGCTGGCCACCAAGTGGACCATCAGCAACGGCGGCAAGACCTACACCTTCGACCTGCGCAAGAACGTCAAGTTCCACTCGGGCAACACCTTCAACTGCGCCGACGCCGAATACACCTTCGAGCGCAACCTGGTGACCAACTCCGCCGAGTCCGGCAACTGGTTCATCGCCGAGTCGCTGCTGGGCACGGGCGCCAACGCCAACGACGACAAGACCATCACCTGGGCGCGCATTGACAAGGCTGTAGAGTGCAACAGCGCTGGCCAGCTGGTCTTCACGCTGCCCGCCGTGGACCCTGCCTTCCTGGCCAAGCTGGCCTACGCTGGCCAGAGCATCATTGACCGCGAGCACGCCATCAAGATTGGCGAGTGGAAGGGCACCGAGGCCGACTGGAAGAACTGGGTGGGCAAGGACCTGACCAACTCCAACCTCAGCAAGCAGCCCAGCGGCACGGGTGCGTACAAGTTCGTGCGCAAGGACGCCAACGCCTTCCTGGCGACCGCGTTCGACGGCTACTGGGGCAAGAAGCCGGCCATCAAGAACGTGATCATCCAGAAGGTGCCCGAACTCGCCGCCCGTCAGCAGGCCTTCCTGCGCGGCGACGCCGACATCATCGAAGGTGGCGGCCGTTCGGTGGACGAAGTGCAGATCAAAGGCAAGCCCGGCGTGCTGTGGGTCGACAACCTGCCCAACACGGTGGCGCAGGCCATCTTCATGAACCAGAACATCAAGGGCTCGGGCGCGCTGGGCAGCGGCAAGCTGGACGGCAAGGGCATCCCGGCCAACTTCTTCAAAGACGCCAACGTGCGCCGTGGCTTCTCCTACGCCTTCGACTACGCGAAGTACATCGCCGACGTGCAGAAGGGCAAGGGCAAGCAGCGCACCATGCTGCTGCCGGACGCCTTCCCTGGCTACGACGCCAAGATCGGCACCTACAAGTTTGACGCCAAGCAGGCCGAAACCTACCTGAAGCGCGCCTTTGGCGGTCAGCTGTGGAAGAACGGCTTTGTGCTGAACGCGAACTACCGCGCAGGCAGCGTGCCGGCCCAGACGGCCATGGAAATCCTGAAGCGCAACATTGAAGCCCTGAACCCCAAGTTCAAGGTGAACATCACGGCCAAGCCCTGGAGCGAGATGCTGGAAGACTCCAAGAAGGGCACCGAGCCCATGATCATCATCGGCTGGGCGCCGGACTACGCCGACCCCGACAACTTCATGTACACCTTCTACTCCAGCAACGGCTACTACTTCCCCCGCAGCAACTTCAAGGATGCCCAGGTGGACAAGTGGCTGGAGCAGGCCCGCAACACGGTGAACACCGCCGAGCGTAACCGCCTGTACAGCCTCGTGGGCAAGAAGGCCTACGAGCAGGCCCCCTTCATCCTGATTCCGGCCGGAATCGGCTACACCTTCGTGCGCGACAACCTCGTGGGTGTGAGCGCCTCGAACTACAACCCCATGATCAGCTTCTCCAGCACCGGCACCTTCTGGAAGGAACTGAGCAAGAAGTAAGGCTTCAGCGCCCCTAGCGGGACCTGAAGACCAGGGCAGCTCCACTGTGGGCTGCCCTGTCGCCTTGGGCCCTGTGCCAAAGCTCAACCCCTTGGCCCCGGCTAGAGCGTTTCTTAAGGGTTGCCGGCGCGGCCACGCCAGGGCGCGTTCGGGGGTGGCCTGCAGACGGGGCGCTGCGCTGGGCGCGGGCCCTCATGTTCCGCCATCTTGGCGCGTCCCTTTGCGCTGTCTGCCTGTCTTGGTCTACCCTAACGGGCGGATTCCATGCACGCGGTTCCAACTGTCGGTTTTGTGACTCTTCACCTTCTTTCCCTCTCCGCCGCGCGCCACCTGGGTGCGCGGGACCGGAGCTTTCCCCGAGGGCTTCATGCTTAATTTCATCCTGAGGCGGGTCATCCAGATTCCTGTGGTGATGCTCGTCCTCTCCCTGATGATCGTGGGCCTGACGCAGCTGCTCACGCCTGAGCAGCGCGCCGCGCCGTACATCCGCAGCGAGCAGCAGGCCGCGCGGCTGGAACAGATCATTGAGCAACGTGGCCTGCGGGACCCCTTTCACGTGCAGTACAGCCGCTGGCTGGGCGCCACCCTTAAGGGCGATCTGGGGTATTCCAAGGCCAGCAGTCAGGACGTGATCGTGACGATCAAGGAACGGCTGCCGCGCACCATTGAGCTGACTCTGGTCACGGCCATTCCCATTTTGCTGCTCAGTATCTGGCTGGGCACCCTCAGCGCCCTGCACAAGGACAAGTTCATTGATCAGGTGCTGCGTGTGCTGGTGGTGCTGGGCTACAGCCTGCCCAGTTTCGTGGTGGGCATCCTGCTGCTGGCTATCTTTTACGGCTATCTAGGCGTGCTCCCGGGCGCGGGGCAGGTCAGCGTGCTCAACCAGTTTGCCCTGGTGGACCTGCAGCGCTACACCGGCCTGCTCAGCGTGGACGCAGCACTGAATGGCCGCTGGGACATTGCCTGGGACGTGCTGCAACACCTGATTCTGCCGGCCCTGACCCTGGTGATTGTGCTGAGCGCCAGCATCATCAAGGTGATGCGCAACAACATGCTTGAAGCGCTGACCAGCGACTACGTGCGCACGGCCCGCGCCAAGGGCCTGTCCAGCCGCGTGGTGAACAACAAGCACGCCCGGCGCAACGCCCTGCTGAGCATTGTGACCCTGGCCGGCTTCCTGATTATCGGTCTGCTGAGCGGCTCGCTGATTACGGAAACTATCTTTGCTTACCCCGGTATCGGGCAGTGGGTCGTGCAAGCCGCGCAGGGCGTGGACTTGGCCGCCGTGCTGGGTTTTGCGATGCTCTCGGCGATTATGGTGGTGGTGGTCAGTACCATCGTGGACATTCTGTACGGGGTTATTGACCCGCGCGTGAGGTTCGACTGATGTCCCGCTGCCCCGCTTCCCCCCGGAGGACCGCATGACCACCGCTGTCGCCCCTGCCATGAAAAGCCGCAGCAGCTGGCAGCTGTTCTGGACCAGCCCGGCTATTCGCAAGCTGCGCCGCAACCCGCTGGCCATCACCGGCCTGATCGTGACCCTGCTGTTTGGGCTGATAGCTCTGTTCGCTCCTCTGATCGCCAAGCCCAGTGGGAACTGCCTGCGCGACCTGAACATCACCCAGGCGAGCGAGGTTTACAACCCAGGGCGCGCAGCGTTCTGGCAGGCCACCCTGGCCCCCCCCAAGAGCTGCTATCTGATCGAGCGCCTGAGCTTTCAGCAGCAGCCCACGCCCCCCAGCCAGGACGCGATCTTCGGTACGGTGAACGGCTACAACATCTTTTATGGCCTGGTGTGGGGCACCCGCACCGCGCTGAAACTGTCGTTCATCATCGTGGGCATCACGCTCCTGACCGGCGTGATTATCGGGGCCATCAGCGGCTATTACGGCGGCTGGGTGGATAACCTGATTCAGCGCTTTATTGACGTGTTGTTCGCCCTGCCGCCCCTGATCCTGACTGTGGTGATCCTGACCATCCTGCGCGCCAAGTTCAGTTCTGGTGGCACGACGTACGACCCCACCATTCCCATGATCGTGGCCTTCTGCATCGCGGGTTGGGCCAGCTACGCCCGTCTGATTCGCGGCGAGGTGCTGCGCACCCGGCAGCTGGAATACGTGGACGCCGCCCGCAGCCTGGGCGCCCGCGACTTCCGCCTGATCATGAAGCACGTGGTGCCCAACAGCATCGCGGCCGTGTTCACCACCGCCGTGCTGGACCTGGCCACTGTGCCCCTCAGCATCGCCGGTCTGTCGTTCCTGGGTCTGGGTTTTGAACCCGGTTACTCCGAATGGGGGCAACTGGTGGACTTCGCCCGCGCGTGGCTGAAGCCGGAATACTGGTACGTACTGGTATACCCGGCGGTGTTCATCGTGCTGTTCAGTCTGGCCTTTAACCTGTTTGGTGACGGCCTGCGCGACGCGCTGGACCCCAAATCCCGCTAAACCCACTTCAGAACACCGCGCCCGAAGTTTGGGCGCGGTGTTTTCTTTGGGGCAAGCAGGGTATGGAACAGAGGACACCGCCTGCTCCCAACCAGTACTTCTCGCAGGGTCTGCAAAACGGCGGCGCTGCGGAAACGGCCCCTCGTACTGCCAGAAGGACAGCCTGCACCAGCAGCCCCGAAGCCGACTCTTCGACACAGGGGCCAACTGCTGAGCCATTCCCGCCTCAGCGGAGTGGGGCTTCTTCCACTGGCTTCACCCAACCTGCCAGACTGCGCCAGACCAGCACATGCCCCAGCGCGGCCAGCCCCAGGAGTGTGAGCACCAAACCCCAAGTGGGCACAAAGGCGCCAGCCAGCAGCAGCGGCACCCCTGGCACACTGGTGCCCTGGAAGGCCGCAGTCAGGGCCGCCTGGGGGGCCGGCACGCCCACCCGGCGGGCCGAACGCCGGGCCAGCAGGTAGGCCGCTGCCGCCAGCCCAGCGGCCAGCAGCACCACCGCCACACGGCCACCCAGGGGAAGCGCGGCAGCGCCCTGCAGAAGTTGCACCAGCCCCACCAGGACTGCCGGGCCAGCAGTCAGGGCCAGCCCCAGGGCGTAGGCCCGCCGGGCGGCTCGCTGCTGGGCCGCCGGGGTGCCCGCGCGCAGGTCCCGGGCAAAGGCCTCAAGCATGGGCGCCCAGAAGCTGCAGCGTGGCATTCACGCCGCCCACCTGCAGCGCCGCGCCGGCGGGCAGGTCCTTGCGCACCCGGGCGAGGCTGGCGCCGCCCGCGAACAGCCCCGCCTGCCCCACCACACGGCCTTCAAAGGTCACGTCGTGGCCAGCGGGCCAGCCCGGTCCGCTCTGCCCATGCAACCGGGCGAGGTGGTAGCGGGTGTTGCCGCGCGCCTCCAGCCGGGCCATGATCTCCTGGCCCACATAGCAGCCCTTGCGGTAACTGATGGCCGGCAGCGGCCCGCTCAGGTCCAGGCCCACCTCCTGCGGCAGGGTGCCGGTCAGGGCGTCGCGGGTGATATCGGGCAGCCCGGCGGTCACACGTGCCGCGTCCAGGTCGCCCAGGGGGACTTCGGCGCCGCCCAGAGCGGCCAGCACGCCCGCTTCTTCGCGCGCCAGATAGTGCAGGTCCACGCCCGGGGTGCCGGTGCGGTTTACCCGGCCGCCCAGCACCGCCGCGCCGCCCAGGGTCAGGGATTGGGCGTCGCCGCCCGCCGCGTCCCAGCCCGGCAGGTCGCCCTGGCGCCACAGGTGCACGGTGCGCAGCTCGGGGGTGGTGTCCTGCACCTCCACCTGATCGAAGATGATGTAGCGCCGCAGCCGCCCGGCTAGGGCCTCAGCTTGCCCCTCGTCCAGATGAATGTACACGTCCCCCTCGCGGCGGTAGACCCGGGCGAAGTGCTCTATCTGGCCGCGCACGTTCAGAAAGGCGCAGGGCACCAGCCCCGGCGTGGGCGCCCCGCGCAGGTGGTTGGTCATCTGGCCGTGCACAAAATCCACGCGGTCGGCGCCGGTCACGCGCAGGCTGCTGGAGGGAATGGAAGTCCACATGCTGCCCAGGGTAAGGGACAGCCCCCGGGGGCATCTGTGCCCTGAGGAGGGGCACTAGGGGCTGGCCCTGGCCGCTGCCCTACACTGACGCATGGCAGGACACGCAGGCGGGGGGGATCGGCGGCAACTGGTGCGGGCGGCGCGGGGCGAGGTGCCCGGCGACCTGCTGGTGCGCGGCGCGCAGGTGGTGCAGCCGGCCACTGGCGAAGTGTTCGGCGCCGACGTGCTGGTGAGTGGCGGGCGCATTGCCGCGCTGGGCAGCGGGTTTCAGGCAGCGCGCACGGTCGAGGCGCGCGGCGCCTTTCTGGCCCCCGGCTTCCTGGACGCCCACGTGCACATCGAATCCAGCCTGCTGACCCCGGCCGGGTTTGCCGCCGCCACCCTGCCGCGCGGCACCACCGCCGTGGTGGCCGAGCCGCACGAGGTGGTGAATGTACTGGGCGCCCCGGGGCTCGCCTGGATGCTGGAGGCCGGGCGCCACTCGGGCCAGCGGGTGTGGGCCAGCGCGCCGTCGTGCGTGCCGGCCAGCACCTTTGAACAGGGCGGTGCCTGTGTGGACGCCGCCCAGAGCGCGCAGATGCTGGCCATGCCGGGCGTGCTCGGCTTGGCCGAGATGATGAATTATCCCGGCGTGCTGGGCGGCGACCCCGGCGTGTGGGCGGTGCTGGAGGCCGGGCGGGCCTCGGGGCGGCGGCTGGACGGCCACGCCTCGGGGGTGCGGGGGCGCGACCTGCAGGCGTACGCGGCGGCCGGGCTCCACTCTGACCACGAGGCCACCACGCCCGAAGAGGCCTGGGCGCGCCTGCGCGCGGGCCTGTGGCTGATGGTGCGTGAGGGCTCGGCAGCGCGCAACCTGCAGGCCCTGCTGCCGGTGCTGCGCGCAGGCCCCCGCCGCGCCATGCTGGTCAGCGACGACGTGAGCGTGGACGAACTGCTCTCGCTGGGACACCTGGACCGCCTGCTGCGCGCCTGCGTGGCGGAGGGGCTGCACCCGGCCCACGCGGTGGCGCTGGTCACCTGCAACCCGGCCGAATACTGGGGCCTGCACGACTACGGGCTGGTGGCCCCGGGCCACCTTGCAGACTTCGTGCTGCTGCGCGACCTGCAGAGCTTCGAGGTGTTGGACACCTTCGTGGGCGGCCAGGAGGCTCGCGCCGGCACCCATACCCCGGCGTTGGCCAGCGGCGGCGTGCAGCTGGGACCCGGCTGGGACGCGGCCCGCTTTGAGGTGCCCGCCCACTGGCCGGTGATGCAGGTGCGGCCCGACCAGATCACCACCGGGGTGGGGGCCCCGGGCACGGGCGACGCCCGGCTGGTGGTGGCCGACCGCTACGGGCGCGGCGAGTGGGCCAGCTGCTGGACCTCTGGCACCGGGCTGAGCGGCGCCACCCTGGGCATCAGCGTGCTGCACGACGCCCACCACGCCGCGTTTCTGGGCGGCACCGACGAGGATGTCCGTGTGGCGGGCCGGGCATTGGAAGCCCTGGGGGGCGGCGCGGTGGTGGTCTCGGGCGGACAGGTGCGCGCCCAGCTGCCTCTCCCCTACGCAGGCCTGATGACGGACCTGCCGCCGGCCCAGGCCGCCGCCGCCCTGGAGGCGATCACTGCGGCCTGCCACGCAGCGGGGAGCACCCTGCCCTATCCCGTCACCACCCTCAGCTTCCTGGGCCTGAGCGTGATTCCGGCCCTGAAACTCACGCCGCGCGGCCTGCTGGACGTGGCCGCGTGGCGCCTGCTGGACTGATCAGCATTCCGGTTCATCCGTTCTTCCCTCACGGATGAACCCGACCGGAGGGGCTCGCAGAGCGGCGCAGCAGAGCAGGAACAACGGGGACGGAGAGGTGTGGACGCACCGAAGCGACGCGCAGGGGCTGGAACGGATGATCCGGAAGCCGTATGCCCCCGCCTCCCCCCACTGGAATCTGGACAGGGCGTCCCATCTGGGGTAGGTGGGCGCCGGGTCAGGGCTCTACACTGCCGCGAGGCCATGTCCGCCCCGCCCTCCTCGTTGCCCCAGTGGCGCCCGCGCACCCCCACGCAGGCGCTGCGGGCCTTTGCGGCCTCGCGGGCGTGGCTGCTCTCGGCGCTGCTGCTCACCCAGGCGCTGACCCTGTTGGCCGCGCTGTGGACTGAGCGCCAGTGGCAGGAGCGGGCGCTGCGGGCCCAGGCCCAGACCAACCTGACCCAGATGGCGCAGCTGACCTCGGTGAGTGTGCAGACGTACCTGCAGGCGGCCGAACAGATCGTGCAGCTGGAGCAGCGCAACGTGCGCGCGGGCCTGCTGCGCCCCAGCGACGAGGCGCAGACGCTGCAGGCCTTTGACGCGCTGCTGGACACCCTGCCGCAGCTGAGCGGCGTGATGGCCGCGCAGGCCGACGGCCGCTTTGTCTTTGCGCGGCGCGACGGGCCCCAGGACCAGGGCCGCTTTACCCGGGTGATTCGGGTGCAGCCCAGCCGGCGCGTGATCAGCCGCACCGTGGACGCGGCGGGCCGGGTGCAATCGGTGTCGCCGCGCGACGAAGGCTATGACCCCCGCCAGCGCCCCTGGTATCAGCTGGCCCAGGCCCGTCCCGGACAGGTGGTCTGGACTGACCCCTACGTGTTCGCCACCTCGCAGGAACCCGGCATCACGGCCGCGCTGGGCGACCGCAGCGGGCTGGTGGTGGGGGTGGACGTGCAACTGCAGCAGCTGGCCGACCTGCTGCGCCGCCTGCCGCTGGGGCCGCAGGGCCGGGCCTTTCTGGCCGATGCCCAGGGGCGTGCCATCGCCACCTCGCGGGCGTGGCCGGGTGGGCAGCGGGGGCCAGACGGACAGGCGAACGTACCGCTGCTGTCAGCAGTGGCCGACGCGCCGCTGCACGCCCTGCTGGGGCCGCAGGGCCGGCCGCAGCTGTTTCCCCAGGCCCACTGGGTCACGCTGGAGGGCGAACTGTACGCGGCGGTGGTGCAGCCGGTGCAGGTGCAGCCGGGCGTGCAGTGGGTGGTGGGGGTCTACGGCCCGGCCGCTGAACTGATGGGCGCCCCCGGGCGGCGCGGCGCGTGGCCCTTCGTGCTGCTGACCAGCCTGCTCAGCGGTCTGCTGGCGTGGCCGCTGGTGCGCCGCGCCACCCGCCCCCTGGCCGAACTGCAGCGCCAGGCCACCACCGATCCCCTCACCGGCCTGCCCAACCGCGCCAGCTTTCTGGCCGAACTGGACGAGGTGCTGCGCCAGCCCCCGGAAGGCGCCCTGGGCGTGGCAATTTTCGATCTGGACGGCTTCAAGGCCGTGAACGACACCTACGGCCACCCGGCCGGCGACGAGGTGCTGCACGCGGTGGGCGCCCGCATGCTGGCCGCCGCCCACATTGGCGACACGCTGGGGCGGCTGGGCGGCGACGAATTTGCCCTGATCGTGCAGGCCGACAGCGCCGAGGAGGTGCGGCTGCGCGTCGAGGGCGTGCTGCACGCCCTGGGCCACCGCCCGGTGACCGCTGCGGGGGTGCCCCACGCCCTGACCAGCACCGCTGGCCTCGCCTTTGTGCCGGCTGGCAGCGCCCCCACTCCCAGCCTGATGCTGGCCCGCGCCGACACCGCCCTGATCCGGGGCAAGCGGCGCGAGAAGGGGCGGCTGTGGGTGGACGGCGAGGTCACCATGCCCACCCTGTTCCGGTAGCCCGTGTCATGCTGGGGGCCATGACGCAACAGGTGACCGTGCAGGTGGAAGGCTACGGCGAGATTCAGGCGCGCGCCGGGGAACGGCTGGTGCTGGCGCTGGAGCGCGGCGGGGTGGACATCCTGCACCGCTGCGGGGGCGTGGCGCGCTGCACCACCTGCCGCGTGAGCTTTCAGGACGGCGAGCCAGACGCCATGACGGCCGCCGAATACGACAAGCTGCAGGAAAAGGGCCTGCTGGGCACCGCGCGGCTGTCCTGCCAGATCGAGTGCACCCCGGACATGGCGCTGACCCCACTGCAAACCGCGCGCAGCAGCGGCCTGGAACCCGGCAAGGCCCCCGCTGAGCAGATTGAGCCCGAGCCGGTCTGGACCACCCGCCCCGGCGCCTCCACCGAGGGGTAAGGGTTCAGGAGGGGCGCAGCAGGCATCCGGGAACCCCTGAATGCAGCGCCCAGAGGGTTGGAAGATTCTCCGTAGTCTTTGCTGCTGAGTCAAACTCGACGCTCTGCGAAAAGAAGCATTGCAGCAAAAGAGCGCCCCAGGCAGTGTTCCCGGGGCGCTTCAGCGTCTATGGCGGGTCTGGACAAGGATTGCCCCTCGCCATCGGGTCCTCCTCTTATCCTCAGCGGGTGCCCGGCACGCCAGGGCCACGGCCGCCGCCTTCGCCGCGCTCTTCGGGGGTAGGGGGCTCGCCGGGGCCCAGGGGGTCGGCGGTGGCCTGGGTCCAGCGCGACTCGCCGCAGGTGCAACTCATGGCCGACAGCGACTCGGCGGGCTCTGGCGCGGGGCGCACCTGCCCACAGTTCAAGCAGGCCACCGGGCCCCGGTAGTCGTCGGCAGGGGTCAGTTCGCGGGGGGGTTCCAGGTCCCAGGGCGGCACCACGGCCAGGCCAGGGGGCGGGTTCTGCGCGTGGGTAAACACGGTCAGGGCACCGTCCTGCTCGAAGTACAGCCGCTGCACCTGCCCCAGCTGGCGCACCCCCTGGGCACGCAGGCGCTCGAACACGTCCTCGCGGCTGAGGTTGGCGCGCACCATGGCCTGCCGGCTCAGCACGCCGTCGCGCACCAGTTCAATGGGCGTGCCCTCCACAAAGGTCTCGACCGTCTCGCTATGAATCACCAGATGCGACAGCAGGCGCTGCAGGGCCACCACCAGCGCCAGCACCAGCATGGCGTGCAGCAGCGGCACCTCGGGGTAGAACATCGGGTCGCCCGCCGCCGAACCCAGGCCAATCACGATGGCCAGTTCCAGCGGACTGAGCTGCGCCAGCCCCCGCTTGCCGGTCACGCGCAGCAGGAACACCAGCCACAGGAACATCAGGGTGGTGCGAAAGGCGATTTCCAGCAGAAACAGCGGGGGGACGTCCCCCAGGAACATGCGGCCCCAGTCAAAGGGCACGATCTCAGCGCTCATCGGGGCTCTCCTCGGGGATCAGGCCCAGGCCAGCCAGGATGCGCGCCCGCTCCCAGCCGGTCAGGGCGGCCAGCTCGGCCAGTGCCTGTTCAAATTCGGGGGTGCCCGGCGGCAGGGCGCGCAGCCGCGCCCACAGCGCGTTGCGCTCCTCCAAAAAGGCCCGCCGGGTCACCGCTGCCTACCGGTAGCGGGCGATGTCGCGGTTGTGCTCCGCGAACGAGTGGTTCACGTAAATCTTGCGGTTCCGGCCGTGCAGGAAGTACAGCGCCTCGCGGCCATCTTGCAGGGTGCGCTGGGGGTTCAGAACCGCCAGCAGCGCCGCCTGCCCGGGGTTGTTGATGGGCCCGGCGGGCAGCCCGGCGCGCGTATAGGTGTTGTAGGGCGTGTCACGCTTGAAATCCCCGGCCGGGCGGTCCAGTTCCGGCAGGTCCTTGCCCAGGCCGTAGGCCACGGTGGGGTCGCTGCCCAGGGTCATGGGCACCTTCAGGCGGTTCAGGAACACCCCGGCAATAATGGGCATTTCCCCGTCATTGGCAGCCTCGGCCTGCACCATGCTGGCCAGCACCACCCAGTCGCGCACGCTCAGGCCCAGCGCCTTGGCCCGGGCCACATTGGCCGGGGTAAATTCCTGCTCCATGCGCGCCACCATCGTCTGCACGATGGTGCGGGCGCTGTCCTTAGGCCGGAACTCGTACGTGGCCGGAAACACGAAGCCTTCAAGGTCGCGCGCCTTGCCCGCGTGGCGGGACAGGCTGGCGTCGTTCAGGGCCGCGCGCAGGGCCGCGCCGTCAAAGCCAGCCTTCTGGAAAATGGCGGGCAGGTCTTTCACCCGGCGCCCTTCGGGGATGGTCACGGTGACGGTGGGAATGCGCGCGGGCCCGGCCAGCTTGTCGGCCACCTGGGCCAGCGTCATGCGGCCACTGAGGTCATACAGGCCCTCTTTCAACCGGCCAGCGGTTCCCTCGCGGCGCATGTACAGGCGCAGGGCGTCGGCACTTTTCACGATGCCCCTCTCCTGCAGCTGGGCCGCTACCCCCGCCAGCGTGTCGCCGGGTTGCACCTCCAGGGTGTAGGCGCCGCCCCCCGCCGGGGCGAGCAGGCTGCGCACGTACAGCGCCGCGCCGCCGGCCCCCAACAGCAGCAGGGTCAGCAGGCCCAGCACCAGCCGCAGCCACAGGGGCGGCCCCGACCTCTTCAGCCGGGTCATGCGCGGCCCCCACGCAGGCGGGCGCGCAGATCGTCGTCGGCCGGGGGACGGGCGCCGAAGCGGGCCACCACCCAGCCGCCCACCTGCACCGCCAGCTGCGCGGCCTTCACCGCGTCGCGGTGGGCCAGCCAGCCAGCCAGAAAGGCGCCCCCAAAGGCGTCTCCGGCACCCGTGGCATCAATGGCGCGGTCCTCGGTGGCGGGCACCTGCACGCGCGGCTGCTCTGGGCCCTCAATCAGCACACCCTCGTCGTCCAGCTTCATCACGATCAATGCGTGTGGGAACTGGGTGCGGAACCACGTCATGGCGCCCTCCCGGTCCAGACAGCCACTCATGGCGCGGGCCTCGTCGTCGTTGGGAAACAGGATGTCAAAGGGCACACCCGCGAGCACCTGCAGGAAGTTGTCGCGCCCCATGCCCTGAATCATCTGAAAGCTGCCCGGGTCCAGGCTGAGGGTCGCGCCGCCTGCGCGCGCCAGCGCCGCCGCGTGCAGCGCCGCCGCCTGGGGGGGATCGCGGAACAGGCTCCAGGCGGTCAGGTGCAGGTGCGCGGCACCGGCCAGGGCACTGGTGGGTACCTCTTCAGGCAGCAGTTCCCAGTCGGCGCCCTGGCCGGTCAGCATGGCGCGCTGGCCCCGGCGGTCAATCAGGCCCAGAATCACGCCGGTGGGGTGCTGGGTGCTCAGGGTCAGGTGGGCGTCCACGCCCTCGGCGCGCAGTTCGGCGGTGGCCAGTTCGCCAAAGCGGTCGCGGCCAATCTTGCCCACAAAGCGCGCAGGGTAGCCCGCGCGCTGGGCCCAGACGGCGAGGTTGGCGGCGCTGCCGCCGCCCGACAGCTCAATGCGGCCGGTGCTGTCGCCGCCGGGCAGCAGCAGCGTGTCGGGTTTGGCCAGCACGTCCCAGGTCAGGTCGCCCAGGGACACCAGCGGCAGGGGGGTTGCAATGTGGGCGGTCATGTCCGCCCCGCAGCATACCGCCCTGGCCTTCCCCCGCCAGGGGAGGGCGGGGCGTTTCCCCCTTGAGGGGCGCGCCACCCCCCCGCTAGCATGGGCGGCGTGCGTTCTGCTCTGCCGCTGCTGCTGTGTGCCGTCCTGCTGGGTCTGGGCGCGCAGGCGGTAAGGGCACCCGCGCCCATCCCCTTTCCATACGTGGGCCCCGCGCGCAGCGCCCTGGGCCCGCTGCCGGCCCCCCGCACGGGCGAGCGGCCCCTGCTGACCCTGCGCGGCCAGACCCCCGAACTGCTGACCCTCTCGCAACTGCGCGCGCTGCCGGCCACGCGCTACAACAGCACCCAGCCGCAACTGGGCCAGAGCTTTACTTACCGGGGCGTGCCGCTGCGCGACCTGGCGCGCCGGGGCGGCTTTGCCGGGCGCGACCTGCGCGTGACCGCTGAGGACGGCTTCGTGGCCATCATTGCCGCCAGCGACTACATGACGGCGCCCATCATGGTGGCTTACGAGGCGGGCGGCAAGCCCATTCCCACGCTGAAAAAGGGCCCGCTGCTGATCGTGTTTCCCCCGGACCCCCTGCGGTTTCCGCGCCGGCCCTACGGCAGCCAGTGGGTGTGGTTCGTGCGCAGCGTCGGCCCACGCTGATGCGGCTGTGGCCGGCGGCGCTGGGGCGGCGCGACCTGCTGCTCGCCGCGCTGCCGGGCGTGCTGTCCACGGCGCTGCTGCTGGCGGCCTTTGCCCCGGCGCAGCGCACCCTGGCCAACCCCGCCAACTCCTGGACCGCCTACAGCTACGACTCGCTGCTCAACCGCGTGCACCTGTACGCCCTGGCGCAGCGCGATCCTCACGCCACCCCGGAAGAGGTGCGCGCCCGGCGCGAACAGGCCCTCTCCAGCCTGAGCAGCCGCGCGGCCATGGAAAGGGAGTTTCAGGAGCTGCCCAGCCTGGAAGCCGACGCCGGCTACCGTATGGAGGAGCTGCGCGACCTGCTGCGCCGGGGTCGCCCGGCCGACACCACTGAGGCGCTGGCTATTGCCCAGGCCCTGAACGCCTCGGCCCACCTCCGCCTGAACGCACTGCGGGACCAACTGCTGCGCACCCTGAACGTGATCAAGCTGAGCGTGGTGCTGACCGCCATTCTCACCGGCCTGATCAGCACCCTGCTGATCGCCCGGGCCCTCACCTCGGCCCGGCAGGCCCAGCAGGCCCGCCACGCGCGCGAGGCCCAGCACAAAGAAGCGCTGGGCATGGCGGCCCACGAACTACGCCGGCCCCTGCAGGCCCTGCTGCTGGCCACCGACGCCCTGCGCGGCCAGGACAACCTGCGCGCGCGGGAAAAGCTGCTGCGCATCATCGAGGAGCAGGCGGCCTTTCTGGCGGCGCGCACCGAACTGGAGCGCCTGGACGGCATGTACGTGAACATCAGCCCCCGGCCCCAGCCCACCGATCTGGCCACGCTCCTCAGCGGCCTGGACAGCGCGCGGGTACGGGTGCGCCGCCCGCCGGGGCCGGTGGTGTCGACCGTGGACAGCGCACAGGTACGGCAGGTGGTGGAAAATCTAGTGGAAAACGCCCTGCGCTACTCGGCCGGGCCGGTGCTGGTGGTGCTGTGCGCGCCCACCGACACCAGCGGCCCGCTGATCCGGGTGCTGGACCGGGGCCCGGGCCTGCCGCCCGAACAGCGCGAGGCGGTGTTCGCCGTGGGCCATGACCGCCCGCGCGTGGCCAGCGGGCGCGGCCTGGGGCTGCCCCTGGCGCGCCGGCTGGCCCGCGCCAACGGCGCCGACCTCACGCTGCACGAGGCCCAGGGCGGCGGCCTGGAAGCCCGGGTGGCCTTCGGGCAGGGGTAGGGGCAGAGGGGCAGCTGGCAGGGCCTGGACTCATCTTCCCCACCTCATTTAGCGCCGGCGTAGCCGCCCACAGGGCCAGCGCGCACGTTCCCACGTCAGCAAGAAGGTCCCACACACCGCCCATTGCGGTCCTCTTTAGGGTTGCGCCTGTCCCGGGGCCGGGGCCCACACAATGCCCCTATGCGAATCCCGAAACGACTGCTGTTGCTGGGGGCCGCAGGCGCCCTCGCGGCCCGGCGCGCCCTGAAGACCCCCTACGACCTGAGTGGCAAGACCGTGCTGATCACCGGCGGCTCTCGCGGGCTGGGGCTGGCGCTGGCCCAGGAATTCCTGAACCGGGGCGCCCGCGTAACCCTGATGGCCCGCACCGAGGCGGACCTGAAGAGGGCCCAGGCGCGCCTGAACGCGGGCGACCGCGTGAGCACCGTCACCGGCAACGTGGCCGTGCCCGAAGACGCCGCGCGCGCCGTGCAGGCCACTGTGCAGGCCCACGGGCGCCTGGACGTGCTGGTGAACAACGCGGGCATCATTCAGCTGGGGCCGGTCGCCCACGCCACCGAAGAAGACTTCCGCACGGCCATGGAGGTCAACGCCTTCGGGCCGCTGCGTCTGATCCGCGCCGCGCTGCCCCACCTGCGCGGCGGCGGCCGGGTGCTGATCGTGTCCTCGCTGGGGGGCAAGGTGGCGATTCCGCACCTCACGCCCTACACCATGAGCAAGTTCGCCTCGGCGGGGCTGGGGCAGGCGCTGCGGCAGGAACTGGCGCGCGAGGGCGTGGAGGTCACCACCGTCTTGCCGGGCCTGATGCGCACGGGCAGCCCGATGAACGCGCCGGTCAAGGGCCAGCCGCACAAGGAATACGCCCTGTTTGCCACCCTCGCCGCCTCGCCGCTGCTGTCACTGGACGCCCACGAAGCCTCGCGGCGCATTGTGAACGCCCTGGTGCGCGGGGACGTGGAGGCCATGATCGGCGGGCCCGCCCTGCTGCTGCGCACCGCCCAGGCGCTGGCGCCGCAGCTGACCTCTGACCTGCTGCGCCTGGGCAACCGCCTGTTGCCTGGCCCCGGGGCCAGCGACGGCATGGTGGAGGGCCGCGCGGTGGAAAGTGCCCTGACCCGCGCCAACCCCATCAAGCGCGGGGCCGAAGAGGAATTCAACCAGCGCGGCGCGCACGGCCACGCCCCGGGCAGCGACCTGAACTGACCGCGCCAGCTCTGCCTTTGGCCCGCTGTCATCCAGCCCCGGAAAACAGCCGCGCGCCTTGAGGCAGCCGTCACAGAGTAAGGCGGGGCGCACTCTGGGGCAGGGCCGCCCAGTTGACTGCCAGAGCATTGTTCCCAGCGTTCCCATTCCCGCAGGAGGCCCCATGACACAGGATGAGCGTTCCACCCCCACCGACTCCACCTCCGAACACACGCCCAGCACGGGCGCCCACATGCCGGCGCTGGAGCGCTCCGTGGTGGGCAGCGTGGGCGTGGCCCTGATGGGCGCGGGCCTGCGCAGCGCCCGCCCACTGCAGAAACTGGTGCTGGGCACCGTGGGCGCCGGTCTGGCGGCGATGGCCGCCACGGGCCGCAACCCCATTGCCACCGCCCTGAAAATCCGTCAGGGCGCGGGCGGCGAGGTGCTGGTGGGTGACGCGGTCACCATTGGGCGCCCGGCGGCCGAGCTGTACGCCCTCTGGCGGCCACTAGAGAACCTGCCGCAGCTGATGACACACCTGGAGCGCGTGGAGGTGCTGAGTGAAACCCGCTCGCGCTGGACGGTCAAGGCCCCCACGGGCGAGGTGAGCTGGGAGGCCGAGATCACGGCCGATGAACCGGGTCGCCGCCTCGCGTGGCAGTCTCTGCCGGGCGCGGCCGTGGAGAACCACGGCGAGGTGCTGTTCCGCCCGGCCCCCGGCAACCGGGGCACCGAGGTCGTGGTGCGCCTCGCCTACCGGCCCCCGGCGGGCACGGCCGGCGCCATCGTGGCCCGGCTGACCGGCGAGGAACCCGCCCAGCAGCTGCGCGACGACCTGATGCGCTTCAAGCGGGAGCAAGAGGTGGGCCACGCGCCCACCACCGAAGGACAGACGAGTGGCCGCGCCGCCAAGGGAGGCGAAGCATGACGCTGCGCCGCTCTGATTCCAGCGCCCGGGCGACGACCCACCCCCAGGCGCCTGCATCGCCGCAGCGCAGCCTTTTCTCCTTCTCGTTTCACTCGGGCTCGCTTGAAGCTCACCGGAGGTCCATGTGAAGGCCATTGTCTGGCAGGGCACGAACAAGATCGGCGTCGAGACGGTGCCGGACCCCACCCTCCTGCTGCCCACCGACGCGATCATCAAGATCACGTCCACGGCCATCTGCGGCTCGGACCTGCACCTGCTGGACGGCGTAATTCCCAGCATGGAAAAGGGCGACATCCTGGGCCACGAGTTCATGGGTGAAGTGGTGGAGGTGGGCCGCGAGGTCAAGAAGCTCAAGGTGGGCGACCGCGTAGTGGTGCCCTTCAACATCGCCTGCGGGGTGTGTGACCCCTGCCGCCGGGGCCTGTTCAGCGCCTGCGACAACTCCAACCCCAACCACCGTATGGCCGAGGCGCTGTACGGAGGCACCAGCGGCGGCGGGCTGTTCGGGTACTCGCACATGTACGGCGGTTACGCGGGCGGGCAGGCCCAGTACGTGCGCGTGCCCTTTGCCGATATTGGCCCGCACAAGATCGAATCGGACCTCAGCGACGAGCAGGTCCTGTTCCTCACCGACATCTTCCCCACCGGCTACCAGGCCGCCGAGCAGTGCGGGATTATCCCGGGGCGGGACGTGGTGGCGGTGTTCGGCGCCGGGCCCGTGGGCCAGTTTGCCGCCCGCAGCGCGCAGCTGCTGGGGGCCGCCCACGTCATCGTGATTGACCGCGTGCCCGAACGGCTGGCGATGGCCGAGGCTGCTGGCTGCCAGACCATCAATTACGAGCAGGACGACGTGCTGGTGGCCCTGCGCGAGGCCACGGGCGGGCGCGGCCCCGACCACGTGATTGACGCGGTGGGCATGGAAGCCCACGGGCATGGCCCCGGCGCCCTGGTGGACACTGCCAAGCAGCGCCTGCGCCTGAGCTTTGACCGCATCACCGCCCTGCGCTGGGCCCTGCTGAGCTGTGCCAAGGGCGGCACAGTGAGCCTGCCCGGCGTGTACGGCGGCCTGATTGACAAGGTGCCGATGGGCGCGGCCTTCGCCAAGGGCCTGACCTTCAAGATGGGCCAGACCCACACCCAGCGCTACGTGGCGCCGCTGCTGGCCCGCATTGAAGCGCGGCAGATTGACCCCAGCTTTGTGATTACGCACCGCGCCTCGCTGGACGAGGCCCCGGACCTGTACAAAACCTTCCGTGACAAGCACGACGGCTGTATCAAGGTGGTGCTGAATCCCTGGGCATAGGGGAAGGGTGAGCGGGCGAGGGAGAGACCCTCGCCCGCTCTTTTTGTTCCTGAACGGCTCGTCTGTCGAACGCCTCTCCAGATCCAGGGTTAAAGAGGTTGCCCCGCTGCATGGGCCACGGCTGGCTTGACCTCCTGGCAGATGGCGCGGAGTTCAGCTTGCAATTCCGACGACAGCGAGGCTGTGGTAAACCACCATTTTTTTGCCGCTGGACTGACCGGAAAATCCACCACGCTGGAAACCTGTGCCGCTATGCCAAAGCAGGCCAACTCCTCTGCAGTGGGCGCCCAGAAATAGGGAGAAGGTAAACCCGGCAGGCGCGTGGCCCCGTCTGTGGCGCCCCTGCGCCGAAGGACCTCATCTGCGGCTCTGCCGGAGAAGGTGACAAAGTTGGAATTGAGCCCGAATTCCCGGTCAAAGTCCGTCACCGTTGCCCCGGTAGGGCCCGGGGCTCCACACGGTGCCAGCTGAGCGCACGGCTGCACATACGTTTGCAGCCCTCCCCCGTGAAACAGCAGGAGAACAGGTTGATTCCACTGGACATGCGGAACGGCGGCAATGTAATTGGCGCAGGCACTGACGCAGTAGCCCTTGATGGTCAGCTCAATGCCGTTGCTCTTGATCCAGCGGGCAATCTCCCGCGCTTCCTCTGATCGCCCACCCGTGCTTTGAAACAGGAGGCTCGACCCCGGCGGTACGGTTGCCTTGAGCTTCTGCGCACTTCCAAACGTGATAGGGCCTTTGAAGTAATAACCGCCCGTGGCGGCGTCCACGGTGATGGTGGGTTGCTGGGTCAGCAGTTGCATGTAGGTGCAGGACGTGAGGGACAGTGAAAGAGTACACAGCGCCCCCAGAGCGCCGGGCTTCAACCGGCGTGGCCGCCCTCCACGGTGGGCATCCTTCGCCCGCGTTTGATCAGGCTCAGGGTCCGGTCGCATGGTCACAGGCCCCAGCATTCCAGGGCAGGCGGTCAGCATCAACCGGGATTGCCCGGCCGCAAGCTTTCGCCCACGCCAACGGTGCGGGCAGACTGCCCCCTTTCAGAGTGACCTTCAGGCGGTGCTGCACGCCTGGGCCGCCATTGGCTCCTCAAGCCAACCAGCCCCTTACCGACTGGCCCAGAGTTCCACCAGACCGCGCAGGGTCAGCGTGTCGTCGTAATGGTCAATTTCGCGGCACAGGCCCTCGACCGTGCGGGCAAACCCGCCGGTTGCCACGGCCACCGCTGGGCCGGGCAGTTCGGCGCGGATGCGGCGCAGCAGGCCGTCCACCATCTCGGCGTAGCCGTACACCAGCCCCGACTGCAGGGCGTGGGTGGTGTTCTTGCCGATGGCGGTCTGCGGCGCTTCCAGGGCAATGCGCGGCAGCTTGGCGGCGCGGGCGAACAGCGCGTCGGCGCTGACCTGCGCGCCGGTGGCCAGCACCCCGCCGATAAAGCGGCGGCCCCGGCCGATCACGTCGAAGTTCGTGCTGGTGCCGAAATCCACGACCACGGCGTATTCAGACTGGCTCAGGTACCTTTCGGCCCCGAACAGGTTGCACAGGCGGTCCGCGCCCACGGCGTCGGGAATGTCGAGTTCCACCTGAACATCGGGCAGATTGGTGGCACTCACCTCGAACGGCTGAATGCCGAAGTGGCGCTGCAGGGCCAGCGCGAGGTTCTGCCCAACGGGCGGCGCCACGCTGCTCAGCACAGCGGCGTGGGGGGGTGCCGCGCCGGCCAGCGAGAACAATCCTTGGAGCTGCAGCGCCAGATCATCGGGCAACATGTCGCGGTTGGTGCGCACCCGCCACGTATGGGTCAGGGCGAGCGTCTCATCGGCCAGGCCCAGCACTGTGCTGGTGTTGCCAATGTCCACAGCCAGAAGGGGAAAAGCAGGCACGCCCGGCATTGTACGGCGCGCCCAGAAAGCGCTATAGCGGCGCCCGGCAATCCACAGCAAATCACTCGACTTTAGGGGCCAGGGCGGGTAAAATAACACGGTAAGTAGGAATCATTCCTAACAAAATCCAGTGATTCCCCAAGGAGCCTCATGACCCACCAGCTCGAAATCCGCAACCTGCACGCCTCCGTCGGTGATCAGCCCATCCTGAAGGGCATCAATCTGGTGGTGCCCCGGGGTGAACTGCACGCCATCATGGGGCCGAACGGCAACGGCAAGAGCACCCTGGCCAAAGTAATTGTGGGCGACCCCGAATACACCGTCACCGAAGGCGAAATTCTGGTGGACGGCGAGAACATTCTGGAGATGGAACCCGACGAGCGCGCCCGCCTGGGCGTGTTCCTGGCCTTCCAGTACCCGGTGGAAATTCCCGGTGTGACCATCGCCAACTTCCTGCGCCTGGCCATGCAGGCCCGCAAGCCCGAAGGCGAGGAAGTGGGCTTTGCCGAGTTCTACGGCAAGCTGCAGAGCGCCCTGAAGACCCTGGAATGGGACGAGAGCATCGTCGAGCGCTACCTGAACGCCGGCTTTTCCGGCGGCGAGAAGAAGCGCAACGAGATTCTGCAGATGCTGATGCTGGAGCCCAACTACATCATCATGGACGAGACCGACAGCGGCCTGGACGTGGACGCGCTGAAGATCGTCGCCAAGGGCGTGAACTCTATGCGCGGCCCTGGCCTGGGCGGCCTGATCATCACTCACTACCAGCGCCTGCTGGACTACATCACCCCGGACAAGGTGCACATCATCGTGAACGGGCGCGTGGTGCAGACCGGCGGCCCCGAACTGGCCAAGAAACTCGACACCCAGGGCTACGACTGGGTCAAGGAACTGGCGACGGCGTAAAGACGCAGAAGGCGGATGACCAACCTCACCCGGACGCCGGGTGCAGCCCCAGCACTGCGCTGCACGCCAAAGGAGACCACATGACCGCTTACTCCCTGAAATTCGCCAAGGATAACCTGGAACGTATTGCCCAGGAAACGGTGCGAAACAGCGACGAAACGATCATCACCCTCGACTCCGGCGAGGCGGTGGTCATGATCCCCATGGAGCAATACGAAGCCTGGAAGGAAACGCAGCTGCTGATGACCCCGGCCAACCGCCGTCATCTGCTGGCGTCCATGGAGCAGTACCGCCAGGGCCGCACGACACACAAGAGTCTGGCGGACCTGCAAGCGGACGCTCCAGAGTGAACCTGAGTTTCACGCCGAATGGCTGGGCTGACTACCTGTGGCTTCACACCCATGAGCCCAAGCTGCTGCGCAAGCTTCACCGCCTGCTGGACGAATGTCTGCGCACGCCGTTTGAAGGCACCGGCAAACCGGAACCCCTGAAGCACGAATACGCCGGATTCTGGTCACGCCGCCTCACCGCCGAGCATCGCCTCGTGTATGCCGTGGACAATGACGCCATTACGGTCATCGCCTGCCGCTCTCACTACGAATAAGGAGCTCTCATGACGGTTAACCCTGAAGCTTCCAGCATCAATACCGCTTACGAATACGGCTGGAGCAACCCCGAACGGTACGCGATTAAGGCCCCCAAAGGCCTGAGCCGCGACGTGGTCGAAATGATCTCCAAGGCCAAGGACGAGCCCCAGTGGATGCTGGATTTTCGCCTGAAGGCCCTGGACATCTTCCTGAGCAAGCCTATGCCCGAATGGGGCGCGGACCTCTCGGGGCTGAACCTCGACGAGATCTACTACTACATCAAGCCCGAAGGCTTTAACGCCCGCTCCTGGGACGACGTGCCGCAGGACGTGAAAGAGACCTTCGAGCGCCTGGGCATTCCCGAGGCCGAGCGCGCCGCGCTGGCCGGTGTGGGCGCCCAGTACGAATCCGAGATGGTGTACCACAACCTCAAAGAGGAGTGGGAGAAGCTGGGCGTGGTGTTCCTGTCCATCGAGGACGGCCTGAAGGAATACCCCGAGCTGTTCCGCGAGCACTTCGCCACCATCGTGCCGCCCGAGGACAACAAGTTCGCCGCGATCAACTCCGCCGTCTGGTCGGGTGGCTCCTTTGTGTACATCCCCAAGGGCGTGAAGGTGGACATTCCCCTGCAGACCTACTTCCGCATCAATGCGGAAAGCAGCGGGCAGTTCGAGCGCACCCTGATCATCGTGGATGAAGGCGCGCAGGCCCACTACATCGAAGGCTGCACGGCCCCGGCGTACTCCAGCGACTCGTTCCACTCCGGCGTGATCGAGATCGTGGTCAAGGAAGGTGCCCGCTTCCGCTACAGCACCATCCAGAACTGGAGCCACAACGTCTACAACCTCGTGACCCAGCGCGCCGCCGTGTACGGCAACGGCGTGATGGAATGGGTGGACGGCAACCTGGGCAGCAAGGTCACCATGAAGTACCCGGCCTGCTACCTGCTGGAAGAAGGCGCGCGTGGCGAGGTGCTCTCCATCGCCATGGCCGGCCGTGGCCAGCACCAGGACGCGGGCGCCAAGATCGTGCACTTTGCGCCGCACACCTCGGGCACCATCGTGTCCAAGAGCATTTCCAAGGACAGTGGCCGCAGCAGTTACCGGGGTCTTGTCAAGATCTACGAAGGTGCCAGGGGCTCCAAGACCAACGTGGAATGCGACGCCCTGCTGCTGGACGAGGAAGCCCGCACCGACACCTACCCCTACATTGAAATCGAGGAAAAGGACGCCAGCGTGGGCCACGAGGCGACCGTCTCCAAGATCAATGACGACCAGATTCTGTACCTGCAGAGCCGTGGGCTCAGCGAGGACGAGGCGGCAGGTCTGATTGTGCGCGGCTTCATCGAGCCGATTGCCAAGGAACTGCCGCTGGAATACGCGGTGGAACTGAACCGCCTGATTGAGCTGGAAATGGAAGGCTCGGTCGGCTAAACGGCGTGGACAGAGGCATCTGCTACGACAAGGCCAAGTGGCACTATGACGGCGACTTCCCCGAAGATTGGCCGTCATCGCAGGCGTTCGTTCACACCGGCATGTTTATCAGCTGGCTGGCGGACCATCACCTGCTGGCAGATGCCTTTGCCACCGATGCCGAGGCGATCAGGACGAGACAGCAGACTGGCGCCCAAGTGTTTAGCCGCTGGGCGGGTGTGCTAACGAGCGACATGCTGACGGGTGAGGGCAATGCCTTTGCCCGCCACTACTACGCCTCAGAGGCCAGAAGTGGCGAGTATCTCCATGACTACTTCAACCTGTTTGACGACCTGCCCTCCATTTACTATGTGCCCGACACCTGGGAGAATTACGCCCGGGTGGCCGCTGTGATCAGTGATCGCCACGCCGAGTGGCGAGGCAAGAAATGAAGTTCGACAGTTGCGTGGTACTTCTAAACCGGGAACAGGAATGAAGATTGTTCCACCCACCACGCGTGCTTCCTGGAAAACTGAGGAGATGCCTTCGGAGCGGGCGCCTCTTTGGCTGGGTGAGGTCTACACCCTAGAGGAGTTTGAGAGTATCCGCTATGGGTTTCTTCCAGGGCAAATGGAAGATAAGTGGTTTATTTTCTATGAGGATTCCTGGCTCTACTTGCACCGCAGTTGGACAGGGTACTGCATTTTTGCCCTTAAGTTTGAGCCATTGGACGACGGCTTCGCCATCATTGAATCTTGGGTCAACACCGATCCCAGGCAATATGGCGAGAGGAGTCTGCCTGTCAACCAATGGCAGGCCAGACATCTGGTGCAAACACTAATAGACTATGAACCACTTCATTACTATCAGGAATCATCCAGAGTGCTTTCTGCCAATGCTTTCGAAACCCATTCGAAGAAAACCCGCACGTTTAGGTTTTACTCGGTTTCTAGCGGAATGCTGACGCTTGATGTCAAGGGCGAGGTGCTAATCCTGGGCCCTGGTGATCAAGCCAGCATAAGCGAGGGCCAAACATTCAGATTGAGCAATGAGGGAACAGAACCTGTGCTCTTCCTAGAGCGCATAGACGGCCTCACGCCGGTTACAGAGGAGAATCTATGACCCAATTCAGCAATCAACTGGCCGAGTACACCGGCCCCGAGTGGCTGACCGCCAAGCGCCAGGAGTCCCTGGAGCTGTTCAACACCCTGTCCGTGCCCACCGAAAGCGTTGAAGCCTGGAAATACACCCAGGTGGACGTGGACTTTGCCGCGCTGCGCCCCCACGGCAAGCGCGAAGCGGTGAGCGACATCAGCGCCCTGCCGAAGAGCGTGCAGGAGCGCCTGAGCAGCACCGACGTGGGTGCTTTTCTGGTGCTGGACGGCCCGGATGTGGTGTACCGCACCGAACTGCCCGCCGAGCTGAGCGCCAAGGGCGTGATCTTTACCGACCTGAAAACGGCGGTGGAACAGCACGCCGACAAGGTGCAGCAGTACCTCTATTCCGTGGTGCCCGCCGAAGTGCCCGACGACACCACCATTGCGGCGCCCGGCACCACCCCCAGCAAGAGCCCGGACCCCAGCGAGGGCAAGTTCAGCGCGCTGGCGGCAGCCCTGTGGACCAACGGCGCGTTCATGTACGTGCCGCGTGGCGTGGAGGTGGAGCTGCCCCTGGGCTCCTTCCGCGTGATGAGTGAGGCTGGGACCTACACCGCCACCCGCACCCTGGTGGTGGCCGAGGAAAACGCGCAGGTCACCTTTATTGATGAGCAGGCCAGTGATGAGCTGCCGGGCACCTACGCCATTGGCGCCGTGGAACTGGTCGTGAAGGCGGGCGCGCGCGTGCGCTACGTGTCCATTCAGAACTGGGGCAAGGGCGTGACCCATATTCAGCGCCAGCGCGGCGACGTAGAGCGCGACGCGACCCTGAACAGCCTCGTGGTGACGATGGGCGGCACCCTCTCGCGCACCGAGATGCAGAGCTACCTGCGCGGCCAGGGCGCTGACAGCGAGATGCTGGCGCTGTACTTTGCCAACGAGGACCAGCACTTCGACCACTACACGCTGCAGCACCACGCCGCCGCGCACGCCCACAGCGACCTGCTGTACAAGGGCGTGAACGCCGACGCCAGCGTGGGCGTGTTCTCCGGCATGATCAAGGTGGACCTGGGCGCCCAGAAAACCGACGCCTACCAGAAGCACCGCACCCTGATGCTCAGCAGCGAGGCCCGCAACTACTCGGTGCCGCAGCTGGAAATCAACGCTAATGACGTGCGCTGCAGCCACGGTAGCACCACCAGCCCGGTGGACCAGGAAGCCCTGTTCTTCCTGCGCTCGCGCGGCATCAGCAAGGAAACGGCCGAGAAGATGCTCGTCACGGCCTTCCTGGAAGACGTGCTGGGCCGCGTGCCGCTCTCCAGCGTGGTGAAGTACATCGAAGGCATCATCGCCAAGAAGGTGGGCGCGGTTTAACCGCCCCAGCTTGTCAGAGGCCAGTCTTGACCGGAGGCTGGCCTCTGCTGTTTCCTCCTGGGGGATGGACACGCGGCTGCAGCTTGAGGCTTTTGACGAGGGCGGCGAGGTGGCTGGATTCGCCCTGCTGCGGGAAAGTGTCCTGCCCAGCAGCAGCGCGGCCGAGTTTCAGTGGGACTCTACGCCGGAACGGGTGTACTGGTGCCCCGCAGCGGTGCTCAGGCGCATTGCCGCTTTAGCGTCTGCCTACGAACTGCGGGGGCTGGGCAAACTGGGACTTGGGCTGTGCAGCACCAAGTTTCCCGCAGAGCAGATGGGCCTTCTCGCAGAGGAATGTCGGTTCCTGCAGCAACTGGTCAACGATCAGGCGGTGCAGGCGGTATGCGCGCAGCTCATGGCCCTGACCAGCCAGGTGGAGCGCCATCGGTCCCAGCCTAACCGCCTGTGGCTGCTGATTGACCGCTCTGATGGCGAACCTGTGGACGAGGCCGAGGCCTGAGTTCAGGGGCCCTCCCCTTTTGGCACTCAGGCCGGCAGGGTTCCCGCTTCCACAGCCGTGTCCATGACCGCCTGCGCCAGCGTCCAGAGGGCGGGGAAGTCACGCAGGCGGGGCTCTTTCAGGGCGCGCAGCCGCGTGGCGGTCAGCTGGGGTTCACGCTCGGCGCACCCCAGCCCCCCGCCAGCCCAGGTGAGCAGCATGGGCTGCAGGGCGTCCAGGGCGCGGGCAAAGCGCGCCTCCGTGGTCTGGGCAGCCTCAAACTCGGCGTGAAGCTCCAGAAAGGCGGTTCGCTGTGGCTCGGGCAAGAGGCCAAATAACTGCTTTGCCGCCGCCGCTTCCGCCTGGGCCTGCTGCGCGTGGGCCTCGGCGCTTGCATCAAAATGCAGGTCGCCTGCGCCGATCTCCACGAGGTCGTGGATCAGCAGCAGTTCCACCACCCGCGCGCCGTTGGTTCCGGCGGGGGCACAGTCCATCAGGGTCAGCGCCATCAGGGCCAGATGCCAGGAATGTTCGGCGCTGTTCTCGGGGCGCGTGCCGTCATGCAGCCAGGTGGTGCGCTGCACTGCTTTCAGGCGGTCGCAGGTGAGCAGAAAGTCCAACTGGGCACCCAGGCGTGGATCAAGGCGAGGCATTGGCGAGGAGCATAAGGGACGGCTGTGGGCCCCCATCATGCTCAGCACAACCAGTTTTCTCGCGTCTGGCGGCAGCGCCTGCCTCAGAGCGCTCACCACATGACCGCCACAGACAGCGGTTGAAGTTGAGGGGGTGCGTTCCTCCCCTGGGCGGAACGGATGACCGCTGTCAGCGGTCCAGTTCGATCTTGCCGTCTTCCTCGCCCCACCACTGAATGCGCCTGGCGTCCACGACCAGCATCACCAGCCCCTCGGTGTCCAGGCCATCTTTGAACCACTGTTCCAGCTCCTTATGCCAGTGGTCTTTCATCACCCGGCGGTCGTGCAGCACGCGGGCATGGCCCTGCACCGCCACGAACAGAAAGCCCTGGTCGGCCTTGAAATTCAGCATGACGTGGCTGTTCTTCTCAATATCCCGGGCGGCGCGCGAGTCGGCCCAGGTGAAAAAGTAGCTGGTGCCGTCGTACTCCACCTCGCCGTTGTTGCTCATGGGGCGCGAGGCCAGCTGGCCGTGGGCGCTCACGGTGGTGAGCAGGCAGTAGTCCATGCCGCGCATCTTCTGGGCCAGGGCTTTGAGGGCAGAGGTCGCCATACCCGATGGTAGGGGGCAGGCCCCGGCCGGCGGACCAGTGCCTGTTGAGCTTTCGGTCATGCCGGGCCCACCGGCCCCGTCTACGCCTGCGCCTATGGCGCCTGGGTCAGCCACAGGGCGCGGTAGGGGTCCAGCACCACGGGCGCGTGCCCGAAGGTAAAGGCGCTGCCCGCCAGATGGTCCAGCGCGTGTTCGCCCAGATGCTCGTGCAGGGCGCTGGCCGGCAGGTGGACCGTGTGTTCGCTGAAGTTGTACACGCCCACAAACGTGCCCAGCGGATGGTCACGGCGCAGCAGCAGCACGCAGGGGTCGGGGCTGGGCACGGGGCGGCTTTCGATGCTGGCGTGCAGGTGCGCCAACCCCTGGCGCGCGGCAATCTGGCGGCGCAGGCCCGCGTTCACGCGGCCGTGGGGGGTGCTGGCGTCGGCGGCCACGGCTTCGGCGCGGGCCCAGTCCATGCGGGGGCGGTGCACCCAGCGGTTGTCGGGGGCGTGCTCGGGCGTGGCGGCAAAATCATGGTCGTTCAGCAGCGCCAGTTCGTCGCCCATGTACAGCAGGGGCACACCGCCAAAGCCCAGGGTGACCGCGTGCAGCAGCAGCAGGCGCCGCACCGCCAGATCAATCTGCCGGGGATCTCCTGCCGCCAGCGCCGCTTCCAGCCCCGCGAGGCTGGCCGCCGAGCCGCTGATGCGGCGGTCCCCGGTTTGCGGGTTGTGTTGAAACACCAGCCCGCGCGCAAAGGTGCCCGGGAACTCGCCGCTGTAAAAGTCACTCAGAAAATGGCGGTGGGCGGGTCCCGAGAGGCCCACGCGCGCCGCGTCCAGGTCGCTGATCGCCCAGCCGATGTCGTCGTGGCAGCGCACGTACATGCCCCAGGTGGTGTTCGTGGGTTTGGGCGGAAAGGCGCGCAGGGCCGCTTCAAAGAGGCGGGTGTCGCGGCTGGCGAGGCTGCTCCACAGCTGCACCATCAGCGAGTTGTGGTAGGCCATGTCGCTCACGCGGCCGTGGTGCCCGCCAGTGCCCAGGTAGTGAATCAGGTCCCCCGGCGCCACGATTGCCTCGGCCTTGAAGGCCACGGCTGGCGCGGCGATGCGCGCGCAGGCCCGCATGGCCCGGGTCAGGTGGTGCACCTCGGGCTGGTTCTGGCAGTCGGTGCCGGGGCGCTTCCACAGAAAGGCGATGGCGTCCAGGCGAAACACCTCCACTCCCCGGTTGGCAAGGTGCAGGATGATGTCCACGAATTCGCGCAGCACCGCCGGGTTGGCCCAGTTCAGGTCCCACTGGTAGGCATTGAAGGTGGTCCACACCCAGCTGCGCGCCTCCTCGTTCCAGGTGAAGTTGCCGGGGGCGAAATCGGGGAAAATTTCGGGCAGGGTGCGCTCGTAGGCGTCGGGCACGGTGCGGTCGGGAAAGAGGTGGAAGTAGTCGCGGTAGATGGGGTCGCCCGCGCGGGCCTTGTGGGCCCACTCGTGTTCCTGCGCCACATGGTTGAGCACGAGGTCCAGCACCAGACTGATGCCCCGCCCCCGCAGGTCCGCCGCCAGGGCCGAGAGGTCGTCCATGCTGCCCAGGTCTTCGCGCACCGCGCGGTAATCGGCCACCGCGTAGCCGCCGTCGTTCTCGCCAGCCCGGGGCCTGAGCAGCGGCATCAGGTGCAGGTATTTCACGCCCAGCCCTTCCAGGTAGGGCACGCGGGTCTGCACGCCCTTTAAGGTGCCCGCAAAGCGGTCGGCATAGGCCACGTACCCGATCATCTCGGGTTGCTGCAGCCAGTCGGGGCGCAGCAGCCGGGCCTCGTCCAGCCGTTTCAGGTCGGCGGGGCGGGTGTGGTAGGCATGCAGCAGCACTTCCAGCAGCTCGGGCAGCAGGGCCTCTGTGGCCGCCTCGCCATACACGGCGCCCAGGCTCTCGATCAGTTCCGGGCCGTAGCGCTCCAAGCGCAGCAGAAAGGTGTCGGCGTCGCGGTCATCATCAAAGGCGCGGCGCAGCGAATCGGGGGCCAGCAGCCGGGAGGGGTCGGAAGGGGCCATGGGCACCCAGCATAAACCGGATTTGGAACTGTTTCCAACTTTAGGTGGTCAGGCCGGCTGCAGCTCTGCCCGCACCGCCATGAGGGCCCGCCCCAGCAGGTTCTGACCCCAGGCCTGCCGCGCGCCCTCCGCCTGCGATTCCGAGAAGCCAATGCCCCAGATGCGGTCCGTGGGCGAGGCTTCCACCAGTTCAGCGTCTCCAGTGTTCAGCAGGAAATTGCGCAGCTCTGGATTCTGACCAAATTTCAGCCGCAGCATGTCCAGGGCGGCGGCAAAACGGGCACTCGCCCACACCTCGTCGTCGTAGGGCGTGACCCGGCGGCCCAGCGCCTTGCACTCAGCGGGGGTGGCAGCGGCGAGAATCTGTGCCCACGTGGCTTCGTCGCCAAACAGCCGGGCTTTACGGGCCATCAGGTATTGCTCGGCCCAGTGGTAGGTCACTTCCTCTTCGACAAACACGCTGGGATGAAAGTTCGAGAACGGATGGGCGGTGCGGTAGAAGTACAGCGTCTGGGGGCTCATGCCCGCCAGTCTGCCCGGCCCTCCCCTATTCCTACCTCGGCCACCTGACCTGCCCCGCCCCTCGCATCTGGCCGATTCCGACCCTCCCTGCGCCCGGTATCATGGGGGGCGATGACGAAAGACGGCGGGAAACAGGACAAGAAGGCGGCGCAGTACGGCGTCACCCCCCAGAGCACAGACTTCAACGACTGGTACAACGAGGTCGTGAAAAAGGCCGATCTGGCCGACAACAGCCCCGTGGCGGGCGCGATGGTGGTGCGCCCCTACGGCAGCGCGCTGTGGGAGAACATCGTGCGCTGGCTGGACGACCGCTTCAAGGCCACCGGGCACGAATCGCTGGTCTTCCCCACCCTGATTCCCATGGGTTTTATCACCAGGGAAGCCGACCACGTGGAAGGCTTTGCGCCGGAACTCTTCACGGTCAGCAAGATCGGCACCGAGGAACTCAGCGAGCCCTACGTGATGCGTCCCACCAGCGAAACCATCATCGGGCACATGTGGAGCGGCTGGCTGAACTCGTACCGCGACCTGCCCTTCCTGCATTACCAGTGGGGCAGTGTGTTCCGCGCCGAGCTGCGCACCAAGGCCTTCCTGCGCACCAGCGAATTTTTCTGGCACGAGGGCCACACCGCCCACGCCAACGAACCCGAGGCCCGCGCTGAAGTGCGGCAGATGCTGGACCTGTACCACGAGTTCTGCCGCGACGTGCTGGCCCTGCCCGTGGTGCGCGGTGAGAAAACCGCCTCCGAGCGCTTTGCGGGAGCCGTGGCCACCTACTCCATTGAGGGCATGATGCGCGACGGCAAGGCGCTGCAGTCCGGCACCAGCCACTATCTGGGCCAGAACTTCAGCAAGGCCTTTGACGTGAAGTTCCAGACGCGCGAGCAGAAGGAAGAATTTGCCCACACGACCTCCTGGGCCATTTCCAGCCGCATCATCGGCGCGATCATCATGACGCACGGCGACGACTTCGGGCTGATCATGCCGCCCCGCATCGCGCCCATTCAGGTGGTGGTCATTCCCGTGGGCCGCAAGGACAACTTCGACCAGATGGTGGAAGAGGGCGAGAAACTGGCCGCCGAACTGCGCGCGCAGGGCCTGAAGGTGAAGGTGGACAAGCGCGACGGCGTGACCAACGGCTTCAAGTACAACGACTGGGAGCTCAAGGGCGTGCCCGTGCGCATTGAACTGGGCCCGCGCGATCTGGAGCAGGGCGTGGTCGTGGTGAAAAACCGCAACCGCGACGAGAAGGAAACCCTGGCCCGCGACGAGGCCGTGAGCAGCATGACCGCCCGCCTGGATGAGATTCACGACTGGCTGTATGGGCGCGCCACAGAGTTCCTCCTGACCCGCACCCTGGTGGCCGACAGCTACGACGAGTTCAAGGACGCCATTGAGGGCGGCAACTGGGTGCGCGCCTACCACTGCGCCGACGCGGGGTGCGAAAAGAGCATCAAGGACGACACCAAGGCCACCACCCGCAACGTCCCCCTGGACGACGCCGAGTTCTTCCACGAGCACGGCGAGGGCCCCTGCGTGAAATGTGGCCAGCCGGGCGCGTATGGCAAGCGCGTGATTTTCGGCCGTCAATACTGATAAGGGTTCCGGTTCATCCGTGATGGAGGAACGGGGGAAGCGGCGGGGCTGTCACGGATGATCCGGCATCCGTATGACAGCGAGCCCCAAAGCCATAGAGGGTTGCCCTCAGCCGGCATCCGATACCCCTCTTGAAAACTCCGTCAGCGGCCCCCGACGCGAACTCGCTTCACCCAGTCCACCCAGCACAAAGGACCGCCCCCAGTTTGGGGGCGGTCCTTGGCATCTGTGGCCCTTACCGGCCAGCCAGCAGGGTCCAGATAAAGGGCGAGGCGCCCCAGCCGTACCACAGGTTGGGCAGCAGGCCCAGCACGGTCACGCCCGCCACGCCCAGGGCCACCGCCAGGGTGGTGGCCGGGCGCTGGCCGTGGGCGTATTCGCGCGCCGGGGTGCGGTCGGGCATGAACAGCAGCATGGCGGGGCGCAGATAGTACACCAGCGCCGCCACACTGGTCAGAGCGGCCAGCACGCTCAGCCACACGTAGCCGTTCTGAAACGCCGCCTGGAACACCAGATACTTGCCGAAGAACCCCGCAAAGGGCGGCAGGCCCGCCAGCGAGGCGAGGCAGATGGCGAGACAGACCGCGTAGCCCGGGTGGCGGTAGTACAGCCCGCGCATATCGCTGATCTGGAAGCCCGCCTCGCTGCGTTGCAGGGCGGCCACCACGGCCAGGGCGGCGGCCGTCATCAGGGTGTAGACCAGCAGGTAATAGCTGAGGGCCGCGCCGCCCATCTGCGGCGTGCCCAGCAGCGCCATCGCCAGAAAGCCCGTATGCGCCACCGCCGAGTAGGCCAGCAGGCGCTTGAAGTTGGTCTGGCGCAGCGCGGCCAGATTCCCCACGATCAGCGTGGCGGCAATCAGGATCTGCATGACCGAGTGCCAGCCCGGGGCGTCGGCCAGGGCGCCGGCAAACACGCGCAGCATCCCCGCAAAGGCCGCCACTTTCACCACTGTGCTGAGAAACAGGCTGACGCTGGTGGGCGCGCCGCCGTACACATCCGGCGTCCACTGGTGAAAGGGCGCCAGCGCCACCTTGAAGGCAAAGCCGCACAGCAGCAGCAGCGCCCCGCCCACCAGAATGCCCGCGTTCTGGGGCTGCAGCCCCTGCACCGAGCCCACGCGCTCGGCAATGGCGGCGTAGTTCAGGCTCCCGGTGGCCCCGTACACAAAGGCCAGCCCGTAGATCAGCACGGCGCTGCCGGCGGCGCCCAGCAGGAAATACTTCAGGCCCGCTTCCTCGGCGCGGCGCGAGCCCTGCAGGGTCGCCAGCACGTAGCCCGACAGGCTCATGATCTCCAGGCCAATGAGCATCACGATCAGGTCGCCGGAAAAGGCAATCAGCAGGCAGCCGGTCACGGCGTACATCAGCATGGCGTCGAACTCGGGGAACGAGACCCGGGCGCGCCACGCGGTGTCCAGCGACACCAGCAGGGTCATTAGGGTGCCCACCAGCACCACAAAGGCCAGCAGCAGCGCGGCATTATCGGCGATCAGGCTGCCGCCGAACGCGGTCAGGCCCCGGTTCCATAGCCAGCCCAGGCTGAGGGCCGAGAGCACCGTGGCACCCAGGTTGATAAACGTCAGCGTGCGCCGGCTGACCCAGAAGCCCAGCAGGGTGCTGGAAATGGCGCCGGCCAGCACGATCAGGATGGGCAGCAGCGGCAAAAAGGCGACATCGGGGGGCGTGAGCATGTCAGTTGCCTCCCAGGGCGGCCAGCACGGTACGCACCGCCGGTTGCATGAGGTTCAGGGCCGGGGCGGAATACACCCCAAAGAGAATCAGGACGGCCAGCGGCAGGCCCAGCACCAGCCACTCGGTGTGCACAAGGTCGCGTACGGCCACGCCCCCCCGTGGGCGCGCCTGCCAGAAGGTGGTCTGAAAGGCGGTGAGGGCGTAGGCGGCGGCGGCAATGGTGGTGATCCCGGCGATAAAGGTCAGCCACGGCGACACCTGATAGGCGCCCAGCAGAATCGAGAATTCCCCGACAAACCCGGCCAGCCCCGGCACGGCGATGGACGCGAACCACAGGGCCATCGTCAGACCGCTCAGGGCGCCCGCCTGGGTCATCAGGCCGCCCACGCGCGTTTCCAGACTGCCAATCCGGTCCTGCACCATGCCCACCGAGAGAAACAGCGCGCCCGTGTACAGGTTCTGGAAGGCCAACAGGTACATGGCGCCAATCACGGCGGTTTCGTTCAGGGAAAACACGCCCAGGGCCACGAAGCCCATGTGCGAGAGGCCCGCGTAGGCCAGCAGGCGTTTCCAGTCGGTCTGCCGGAAGGCGATCCAGGCGGCGTACAGGGCCGTAAAGGCCGCCAGACCCATCAGGATGGGACGCAGTTCCAGGCTGGCCTCCGGGAACAGCGGAATCCCGAAGGTAAAGAGGCCGTAGCCGCCCACCTTGTACAGCGTGCCCATCACGTCTGGCACGCCGGAGTCGTGGTTCTGCTCGTGGAAGTCCGGCAGCCACGCGTGCAGGGGCCACAGCGGCAGTTTGACCGCCATGGCCGCCAGAAAGCCCAGGTACAGCCACGCCTGGGCGGGGCCGTCCACCAGATTGGCCTTCAGGTCGGTCATGGCGAAGGTGGGGCTGCCGCCCAGGTAGCGCACCCCGATGATGCTGACCAGCATGAGCAGGCTGCCAAACAGGGTGTAGGCGGCGAACTTCACCAGCGCCTTCATGCGCCCGGCCTTGCCGTACATGGCCAGCATCAGCAGGGCGGGAATCAGGGCGTCTTCAAAGAACACGTAGAACAGCAGCAGGTCCTGCGCGGCGAAAATACCGATGAGGCCGGTTTCCATCGCCAGAATCAGCGACAGCATGGGCCCCGGGTTGGGGATGCGCCGCGCGGCGTACAGAATGGCGATAAAGGACATGAACGCCGTCACCAGCGCCAGCGCCAGACTGACGCCCGACAGCTGCACCGAGTAGGTGATGCCCAGCGGCGGAATCCAGTCCCAGCGGAACAGCTCCGAGCCGCCGCCGCGCCAGATCGCCAGGCCCACGCCCAGGGTCAGCGCGGCGAAGAAGCCTGCCACCTCGTCGCGAAAGGTTTTCGGGACCACCAGCAGCAGCAGGCTGCCCACAAGCGGCAGAAAGATCATGAGGGTCGGCAGCCAGTCGGTGAAGGTCATGCGCCACTTCCAATCGTTTTCAGGGCCCAGTAGCCGATGATCAGCGCGGTGCCCAGGACCATGCTGACCGCGTAGGCGCGCACGAAGCCGCTTTGCCACAGCGTGAACAGCCCGCCCGGCCCGCTGGCGTTGCGTGCCACGGCGCCCAGCGCGCCGTCGGTGCCCCGGTCCACGGTGTCCAGCGCGCCAGCAATCGCCTTGCTGGGGGCACCCACGAGGTTGTCGTACACGGTATCCAGGTACAGCGCGCGGGTGCTGGCTTCGCCCAGGGGGCCGTCCACCAGGGTGCCCCGGCGGTGTTCCAGGTAAGCCCACAGCAGCCCCAGGACCCCGGCCCCCACGGCCAGCAGGGTCAGCAGCCACTCGGTGCTCACGGGAATCTCGTGGGCGTGCACCGGAATGGCGCGGCCCAGGTAATCGTCAAACGCATGCTTGCCGCCCAGGAAGGTGGGAATGTTCAGCAGCCCGCCCAGGGTCGCCAGCGCCGCCAGGATGCCCAGCGGCACCTTGGTGATCAGGTCGGCCTCGTGCGGGTGGCCGTGGCCCCGGTAGCTGCCGGCCCAGACCAGGAAATACCAGCGGCCCATGTAAAAGGCGGTGAGCAGCGCCACGCCCAGCCCAATCACGTACAGGCCAGGGTTGGCCTCGTAGGCGGCGGCCAGAATGGCGTCCTTGGAAAAGAAACCACT
Organism: Deinococcus aquaedulcis; assembly: GCF_019693445.1. Lineage (NCBI taxonomy): Bacteria > Thermotogati > Deinococcota > Deinococci > Deinococcales > Deinococcaceae > Deinococcus > Deinococcus aquaedulcis. The sequence continues at coordinate 90,712 of NZ_JAHRBL010000005.1, forward strand.
CCAGATGGGAATTCCGGCAATCGCCAGCACCCCCGCCACCGATACCAGGTGCGTAAACGGCATCTTGCGGCGCAGGCCGCCCATGCGGCGCACGTCCTGTTCCTCGTGCAGCGCGTGAATCACGGCGCCCGCCGCCAGGAACAGCAGCGCCTTGAAAAACGCGTGGGTGAGCAGGTGAAACACGCCCGCCGAGTAGGCGTGCAGGCCCACCGCCATGAACATGTAGCCCAGCTGCGACACCGTGGAGAACGCCAGAATCTTCTTGATGTCGTGCTGGTTCAGGGCCGACAGGGCGCCGTACAGGGCGGTCAGGCCGCCCACCCAGGCCACCCACAGGCTGGCATTCGGGGCGAGGTCGTACAGGAAGTGGCTGCGCGCCACCAGATACACGCCCGCCGTGACCATCGTGGCCGCGTGAATGAGGGCCGAAACCGGCGTGGGGCCCGCCATCGCGTCGGGCAGCCAGGTGGTCAGGGGCAGCTGACCGCTCTTGCCCACCGCGCCCACCAGCAGGAACAGGCAGGCCAGTTCAATGCCCGCCTGCGCCACCTGCGCGCCGCCTTCCACCCGCTCGGCCAGTTCGGGGATGGAGAGGGTGCCGTACAGCTTGAACAGCAGGAACATGCCCAGCATGAAGCCCAGGTCGCCAATGCGGTTCATGATGAACGCCTTGCGCGCGGCGTTGGAGTTCGCCACGCCCTCGCGGTCGCTGGCCTCGCGCACGTCCTGATCCGAGGCCTCGCTGTGGCGCCCGTTGAACCAGAAGCCGATCAGCAGATAACTCGCCATGCCCACGCCTTCCCAGCCCACGAACATCAGGGGGTAGGAGTCGGCCAGCACCAGAATCAGCATCATGGCCACGAAGAAGTTCAGGAAGGCAAAAAAGCGCGTGAACTTGGGATCGTGGCCCATGTAGGAAATCGAGTACAGGTGAATCAGGAAGCCGATGCCGGTAATGATCAGCGCCATCAGGGCCGAAAGCTGGTCGTACCAGAAGCCCACCGAGAGGTTGGCGTTCAGGGCCATGTTGGGCAGCCACGTCCACAGCACCTCGTGGGCGGGGGCACTGCCCTGGTTCAGATACCGGATGACGGCCACCACGAAGGCGGCCCCCACCGCGCCCGTGGCGAACCAGCCGCCGGTCTTACCCGGAAACAGGCGCGGCAGCGTGATGAGCAGCGCAAACGAGAGCAGCGGCAGCAGGGGAAGCAGGTACAGCGCAGGCAGACTCTCCATAGCCACTCAGCCTTTCAGGGCCGCGAGATCGTCCACGTTGGTGGTCTCGCGCTTGCGGAAAATAGCGACGATGATCGCCAGACCAATGGCCACCTCGGCGGCGGCCAGCGTCATGACGATGAACACGGCGGTCTGGCCGGTGGGGTCGCCCCACGAGCGCGCGAACGCCACCAGCGCGAGGTTCGCGGCGTTCAGCATGAGTTCCACCGACAGAAAGACCATGATCGCCGTGCGCCGGGTGAGCACGCCAATCATGCCCAGGGCAAACAGAATGCCCGACAGCGCCAGATAGGACGAGGTGGAGACCATTACGCGCTCACCTCACTTTCGCGCCCGGCCTGCAGCGCGGGCTGGGCGCCCGTTCGGGGGGTCGGTGCCCGTTCGGGCCGCGCGGCGCCGATGGGCTGTTCCAGTTCATCCGGCACGCCGTCGGGCTGGGCTTCGGGCCGCTGCACCAGGGCCACGGCGCCCACAATCGCCACCAGCAGCAGAATGCTGACCGCTTCAAAGGGCAGCAGGAAACGCGTGAGCAGCGTTTCGCCCATGATCATGGCGTCGCCGCCGCGCAGCGCCGCCGCACTTTCCGCCAGCGGGCGCGGGTCTTCGTAGGTAAAGGCCAGGACCACAAAAGCGCCGGCCAGCAGCGTGCCGCCAATGCCCGCGAGTTCGCGCACGAAGGGCACCGGGTCGTGCCCGGTGACCGGCTGGTTGGCATTGAGCAGCATGATCACGAAGAGAAAGAGCACCATCACGGCCCCCGCATACACGATCACCTGCGTGGCCGCCAGAAACGATGCGTTCAGGGTGGCAAAGAGTCCCGCCACACACAGCAACGTCCCCACTAGCCCCAGCGCCGCGTGCACCGCGTTCTTTGCCGCAATGGTGATGATCCCGCCCACAATGGCCAGCGCGCCCAGAAGGATGAAGGCGAGGGTCATGGGTGGCCTCCGACCACGGGGAGTGGGGAGTGGGATGTGGGGAGTGGGAAAAGAGGGGGGGCGGGGTGCGGGACGCGGGAGGCGGGGTGAACTTCCTCTCTGCTCCGCAGAAAGGGCTGGGGTGGCTCGCAGAGCTGCGCAGCAGCGGGGGCGTGTGCCCACCGGCACCCAAACTCCTCCCCTGCCCCCAGCGCCATCTGCCCTCGACCATCAACCATCAACCTTCCACCCCTCACTGGTACTTCACCCCTTCCAGTTCCTCGCGCACGCCGCCTTCGAGCTGAAAGCCCAGGCGCACCGGCTTGCCTTTGCGCTCGGCCTCGCGGCGCTGGGGCAGGCTGCCGGTGACGCCGACCAGCATGTCTTCCTTGCCGTACACGAAATCGCGGTAGCGATAATCGGCCATCTCGAATTCGTTGCCCAGCACCACGGCCCCGGTGGGGCAGGCTTCCTCGCACATGCCGCAGAAGATGCAGCGCAGCATATTGATCTCGTAGACCTTCGCGTAGCGTTCGCCAGGGCTGACGGGGGCGGCCGGATCGTTCTCGGCGGCCTCCACGTAGATGGCGTAGGCCGGGCAGGCGGCGGCACACAGCGAGCAGCCGATGCACTTCTCCAGCCCGGTGCCCGGGTGCCGCGTGAGGATGTGCCGCCCCCGGAAACGCGGCTGCAGCGTGGCCCGCTGCTCGGGGTAACTGACCGTCACGGGCTTCTGAAACAGCTTGCTCAGCGTGACGCCCATGCCTTTGGCGATCTCAAGCACGCCCATGGGGGGCTCCTTTCAAGGGGGGGGTGGGATGTGGGGAGTGGGGAGTGGGAAAAGAGGGGGAGGCGGGATGCGGGAGGCGGTGGCTCGACTTCTCGACTTCTCGACTTCTCGACTTTTGGCCATTCGCCATCGGCCATCGACCATCAACCATCTGCCCCATCAGTCCCCACCCCCCAGCCGCACTTCGCCTTCGCGGCGCACCGTGGGCTGGTTCCACAGCGTGCGCACGCGGTCACTCATGATCAGCAGGGCCAGCAGGCCCGCGAAGCTCAGCACGCCCAGCAGCCACAGGCCGCCCTGCCCCCGGAAGGCCAGGAAGGCGGCGGTCATGACCGTGTTCGCCAGCGCCAGGGGCAGCACCAGCTTCCAGCCAAAGCGCATCAGCTGGTCGTAGCGCAAACGGGGCAGGGTGGCGCGCACCCAGATGAACAGGAAGAGGAAGAAGGCGATCTTCAGGATCAGCCAGATCAGCGGCCACTCCGAGATGCCCGGAATCAGGCCGTTCAGGAACTGCGGGCCCTTCCAACCGCCGAAGAACAGCGTGGCCATGACCGCCGAGGCGGTGATCATGTTCACGTATTCCGCCATCTGAAACAGCGCCCACTTGATCGCAGAGTATTCGGTGAGGTACCCGGCCACGATCTCCTGCTCGGCTTCGGGCAGGTCAAAGGGGGTGCGGTTCGTTTCGGCAAACGAGGAGATCAGAAAGAGCGCGAAACCCAGCGCCTGAAACAGAATCAGCCAGCCGTTCGTGGCCTGCCACTCAACAAAACCCAGCGCGCGCAGCGTGCCGTCGTCATTGAACGTTTTATGGAAGCTGGTGGTGCCCACCAGCATCAGCAGGCCCAGGATGCTCAGGCCCATGCCCAGTTCGTAGGAAATCATCTGCGCACTGGAGCGCAGGCCACCCAGAATCGGGTATTTGCTACCCGAGGCCCAGCCGCCCAGGAAGATGCCGTACACGCCCATGGAGGTCAGGGCCAGCAGCGCGAGAATGCCCGCGTCCAGGTTGTAGACCCAAGGGTTCTCGCCAAATAGGCTACCGGCCGGGCCAGCGGGCAGGCCACCAAAAGCGGTCAGCGCCATGCCAATGGCCACGATGGGCGCCAGGGTGTACACCAGCTTGTCGGCCAGCGTGACGTTCAGGTCTTCCTTGAAGATGCTTTTAATCGCGTCGGCGGCGGGCTGCAACAGGCCCATGGGGCCCACCCGGTTGGGCCCGGGGCGCAGCTGCATGCGGCCCAGCAGGCGGCGCTCCACCAGCGTCATGTACGCGAAGGTGGTGAGCAGCCCCAGCACGACCAGCACAGCCTTGAGAAGCGAAATGAGGAGGGTGGCGAGCCAGTCGGGCATTAGAGGGCCTCCGGATGGGATGCGGGACGCAGGAGGCGGGACGCGGTCTTTGCTCCCTCTCCCCTCGTGGGAGAGGGCTGGGGTGGCTCGCAGAGCTGCGCAGCAGAGGGGGCGTGTGACCAGCTCAACCCAAGCGCCCCTCCTGCCCCTCGCGCTATCTGCCATCGGCCATCAACCATCAACCATCCGCCCCCCATCAGTCGTCCCCTCCCGGCTGAGGGCCAGCTGGCGACACAGGCAGCGTCCAGCCGCCCTGGGTCAGGTCCGCAATGCGGTCCACCCAGTCCTGATCCCGCCGGACCATGCGCGCGGTCCACAGGCGCGGGGTGTGGGGCTGGGTGGGGGCCGTGTAGGTGCGGGCGAAGGTGTGCAGCTGCCCCTGAGCTGGCAGATCGGCCAGTTGCACGCCCAGGCGGGTCTGCGCCAGGGTCTGGGCGCCGCGCAGGCCGCGCACGGGGGCCTTCACGCCCAGGGCCTCGGCCAGGGCGGTCAGGGTGCGGATCAGGTCGGCCGAGTCACCCGCCTGAATAGCGGCCGAAGCCAGCGGCAGCAGGCGGCCTTCCAGATTGACGGTGGTGCCGCGCTTCTCGTAGTTGCTCACGGCGGGCAGCACCACATCGGCCAGTTGCGCGGTGGAGGTCAGGTGGAGGTCGTGCACCACCGTGAAGCCGCGCGCCCGCACACCGGGGTCCAGGCGGCTGATGAAGGCGGCGGGCACCTCGGCCAGCCGGTTCAGGCCCAGGCCACCGCTGCGGGGCACGAGGTTCAGGGCACTCAGGCCCAGGCTGTTCGGGCCAGCGGGCAGGGCCAGCACCTTCGCGCCGGTCCGGCCGGCCAGATCGGCCAGCGTGGCGGCGAATGAGCCCCCCGCCGCGTTCAGCACATCCGCGCCCAGAATCAGGACGGGGCGCTCGGCCTTGTCCAGGGCCTCGCGCACGGCCCGCAGGGCGGGGGTGCCCGGCTGGGCCAGCCCGCTCAGGGCCGCCGCGCCGCTGGCTGCGATGCGGTGCCCCGCGTGCGTCCACAGCCGACTTTCCCCGCCAATGACCGCGAGGCGCTCGGTTTTGCGGGCGGGCCGCTCCACCAGCCGCAGATCGGCAATGGCGGTGCCGTGCGCAAATTCGGGCGGCAGCACGCCGCCGCGCAGCATTTCCAGAATGCGCAGTTCCAGCACCGGGGCTTCCTCGCCCAGGTCGGCGCCCAGGACCGCCACAAAGTCGGCCTGGGCCACATCGGTCAGTGTGGCGGTGGGGGCAATATGCACCCCCTGCCGGGGGCCGTGGTCCACATGCCGGGCCTGCAGGGCGTCGGCCAGGGCTTCGAGCGCCACGCCTTCTTCCAGGGTGGCATCGGCGCCCACGAACAGGCCCAGGTCAGCCAGGGGTAGCCCGGCCAGCCCACGGTTGATCGCGGTGATGGCCTGATCCCAGGTGGCAGGCACCAGTTCGCCATCCTCGTTGCGAACAAGGGGCGTGGTCAGCCGTTCCTCGCTGGCAAACGGGTGCCCGAAGCGGCCCGCGTCGCAGATCCAGGCCTCGTTGACCTCGCGGTTTTCGCGGGCCACCACGCGCTCCAGGCGGCCGTTGCGGGCGTCGGCGGTAATAGAGCAGCCCACCGGGCACAGGGTGCAGGTGGTGGGCGTGTGGTCGTATTCCCAGTTGCGGCCCCGGAAGCGCGCCACGTTGTCCAGCAGCGCCCCCACCGGGCAGATATCCGTGATGTTGCCCTGAAAGCCCAGTGGCAGCCCGCCCTCTTCGGTGTCAATGAAGGTGTGGCCGCCGCGCTCGATGAAGTCCAGCACCTCCTGGCCCGGCACTTCCTCGAAGTAGCGCACGCAGCGCTTGCAGTGAATGCAGCGCTCCTGGTCCAGAATCACAAAGTCGGACAGCGGGTAGTGCTTGTCGGCGTGGCGGCGATCAAAGCCGTAACGGCTCGCACCATAGCCGTACTCGAAAGCGCGGTCCTGCAGTTCGCACGCGCCACCCTTGTCACAGGTGGGGCAGTCCAGCGGGTGGTTCAGCAGGGTGAATTCCATCATGCCGGCCTGCGCCTTGGCCACCACGTCGCTGGTCTTGGCGGTGCGGATGTGCATGCCCTCGGTGGCCTGCATGGTGCACGACGCCATGGGTTTGGGGAACCAGAAGATCTTGGGCCTGGCCGCGTCCCCCTCCCCTTCCATCACGAACGAGCCGTCCGGGTTCTTGCGGGGGCTGCCGGTTTCCACCAGACACATGCGGCAGGCCCCAATAGGCGAGAGATACGAATGCGCGCAGAAGTAGGGCACGTCTCCGCCCGACTCGAAGACCGCGTCAATGGCGCTGGTCCCGGCCGGCAGTTCGAGTTCGGTGCCGTCAACGATGACTTTCATTTCGCCTCCCTCTGGGCGGCAGGTCTAGGGGTCGAAGAGTCTAAGGGGCTAACGAGGGAGGACCCTGGGGTTCCCAGACCTTTAGACCCTTTGACCCTTAGACGCCGGGCAGCTCGCCACTTCACGCATCCCTCCAGCGTTTCCTGGGCGCGTACATGGGCTGCCCGGTCTGCGCCAGCGCGTCGTATTCCTCGCGGAAGAGCTTGATGGAACTGAGCACCGGGCCCAGGCAGGCGTCGGCCAGGGCGCAGAAGGACCGCCCGCCAATGTTGTCGGACATGTCCAGAATCAGCTGCACATCGCCCGGTTGCCCGCGCCCGGTGACCAGCTTCTGGTACATGCGGGTCATCCAGCTCGAAATCCCTTCGCGGCAGGGCGTGCATTTGCCGCAGGACTCGTGCCCGTAGAAGCGCACCAGATTCCAGGTGGCGTTCACGATGCAGTCGGCCTTCGGAATCAGGGTCACGCCGCCCGTGCCCAGCATGGACCCGGCCGCCGCAATGGCCTCGTAGTCCATCGGGGTGTCCAGGATCGCGTCGGTCCAGGGCAGCATGGGGCAACTGCTGCCGCCCGGGATGATCGCCTTCATCTCTTCTAGTGGGCCGCCTGCCCAGTCGTAAATCAGTTCGCGGAAGGTGGTGCCCAGCGGCAGTTCGTACACGCCGGGCCGCGCCACAGGCCCGGAAATCTGGAAGAGCTTCATGCCCTTGCTTTTTTCCGTTCCCATGCCCGCGTGCCAGTCGGCGCCGTAGCGCAGAATCTGGGTGGCGGCGCAGAAGGTTTCCACATTGTTGATGGTGGTGGGCAGGCCGTACAGGCCAGCGGCGGCCGGGAAGGGCGGCTTCAGGCGCGGGTTGGCACGCAGGCCTTCCAGCGAGTTCATCAGGGCGGTTTCCTCGCCGCAGATGTACGCCCCGGCGCCCCGGTGCACGTACAGCTGGAAATCGAAGCCGCTGCCCAGCACGTTCTCGCCCAGCAACCCGGCCGCGCGCGCTTCGTGAATGGCGGCCCACAGGCGCTCGGCGGCGTGCACATACTCACCGCGAATGTAGATGTAGCCCACGCTGGCGCGCATGGCGTACCCCGCGATCAGCATCCCTTCAATCAGCTGGTGCGGGTCTTCGGACAGCAGGTAACGATCCTTGAACGAGCCCGGCTCGGACTCGTCCGCGTTGCAGATGATGTAGTGCTGGCGGCCATCCTTGAGCGGCATGAACGACCACTTGAGGCCCGTGGCAAAGCCGGCGCCGCCGCGCCCCCGCAGGCCCGACTTCTTGACCTCTTCGATCACGGCGTCGGGGCCCAGGGCAAAGGCGCGCTTGACCGCCTCGTAACCGCCAGCGCGGCGGTAGAAGTCCAGGGTCCAGCTGCCTTCCTGCCCCACGTAGGCGTACAGCGTGGGCGCAAAGCGCGGGTCCTTGCCGCTGGTGATGGGCTTGGGGGCGGGCTCGGCCACGGTCATGCGGTGCCTCCTGGGCTGGGCAGCACGGCCAGACCGGTCACGCTGGTGCCCACGGCCTGCCCATTGGCCATCAGCTGCCGGCCTTCGGCCGTGACCGTCACCGGCACGGGGTTATCCGGCAGCGGCTGACGGTCTGCGCGCAGGTCGGCCAGAATCCGGGCGCATTTGCTCGGCCCCACGTTCTCGTAGTAGCCGTCGTCGTTGATCTGCATCATGGGCGCGGTGCCGCAGCTGCCCAGACACTCCACTTTCTGCACGCTGAACCGGCCGTCACTGGTCACTTCGCCGGGCTGCACATCCAGCGTGTCCACGAGGTGGTCCCACAGCTCATCCGAGCCCGCCAGCGCGCACATCAGCGTGGAGCAGACCTGCAGGTGGTACCGGCCCGTGGGCACCGTGTGGTAGGTGGAATAGAAACTCATGACGCTGCGCACTTCGGTGGCCGTGGTGCCCACCAGCGCGGCAATTTCCGCCATTCGGGTTTCTGAAACAAAACCCTCAGCGTCCTGCACTTCCCGCAGCAGCGGCATCAGCGCCGAGCGGCGGCCCTGCGGCGAATCGGGGTAGCGACTGAAAATATCCGCCACCAGTGGTTGTTTATCCGCGAAGTAAGACAAAATTCCTCCTGCTACCCGCCCTACTCGACTTCGGCGTGCATAAAGTGGCCTTGAGCATCGAACCAGCCGCTCAACTCATAGGCGTTTGGAAGCAAACTGTCGTAAACAAGGATGTAGCCCCATCGGCTGCTTTTGTCCGTTGTCGCAATGACCCAGCGCAGTTGCATGGAGTCGCATAGCGCTTCCTGCCCAGGATTTTCTATGCCACACCATGTTGACCAGGCGTCATCCCGAACGAAATCCTGAGCGATCAGCGATCTGTAAGCAGGCTCTGAAGCTTTGACTTGTCCGAAGAACTTCTCTATCTCTTGAATTTCCCGAGTGAACGGCTCATCGGTACGAATATCGAAGTCCACCACTTGCCCAGAAACACCCTCTGTCTTGCGCCAAACAGTTGAATCAATACGCCGAAAACCCGACATCGAGTTTTGTGCTTCCAACATCTTCACCGGTCCACATCTCCCAGCACGGGGTCAATCGTGGCCAGAATGGTGATCAGGTCGGCGAATTGCGCGCCCACGCAGGCGTATTCCAGGGCCTGCAGGTTTACGAAGCTGGGCGCGCGAATCTTCACGCGGTAGGGCATACTCCCGCCGTCCGAGACGATGTAGTACCCCACCTCGCCGCGCGCACTCTCCACCGGCACGTACACTTCGCCGGTGGGCGGGTGGAACCCTTCGGTCACCAGCTTAAAGTGGTGAATAACGGCTTCCATGCTGGTTTCCAGTTCGTGGCGGGGCGGCAGCGAAATCTTGCGGTTGGGGTCCTTCACGGGCCCGGGCTTCAGCAATTTCAGGGCCTGCCGCACGATCTTGATGCTCTCGCGGAACTCCAGCAGGCGCATGTTGAAGCGCGCCAGACTGTCGCCGTCCTGGCTGGTGATCACGTTGAAGTCGTACTGCTCGTAACCGCAGTACGGATTGTCCTTGCGGTGGTCCAGGGGCACGCCGCTGGCCCGCAGGTTGGGCCCGGTCAGGCCCAGGTCAATGGCCACTTCGGGCGGAATGACGCCCACGCCCTTGGCCCGGTCCAGAAAGATGGGGTTCTGGGCAAACAGCGTGCTGTATTCGTCCACGCCCCGGTCCATCTGGTCCAGGAATTTCGCCACGCGGCCCGGCCAGTCTTCGGGAATATCGCGGCTCAGACCGCCCACCCGGAAGTAGCCCTGGTTCATTCGGTAGCCGCAGACGGCTTCAAAGAGGTCCTGCAGCGCTTCTTTCTCGCGGAAGGCGTAGAAGAACGGCGTCAGGGCGCCTAGGTCCAGCAGCCCCGTGCCCACGAACACAAGGTGGCTGTGAATGCGCCCCAGCTCGTGCAGAATCACCCGCACAGTGGTCGCGCGGTCCGGCACCTGCGCCGAGAGCAACTTTTCCACGCTCAGGACGTAGGCCAGTTCGTGCCCGAAGCAGTGCAGGTAATCGGTGCGCGGCGCGTAGGTCACGCCCTGCTGGTAGGTGCGGTGCTCGAAGGTCTTTTCAAAGCCCGTGTGCAGGTAGCCCATGTGCGGGGTCACCTTCACCACGTACTCGCCGTCCATGTCCACCACCAAGCGCAGCACGCCGTGCGTGGAGGGATGCTGCGGCCCCACGTTCAGCGACATGATCTCGGTGTGCATCAGCGCCCCTGTCTCCTCGGCGCCCAGCCGCTCAGCGCGGTCACTTTCCTGATGATCCGGCCCCATCTGCTCCGGCGGCAGCGTGCCCCCAGGCGCCAGACGGCCGTGGGTGGGTTTGTCGGTGGTGGTCATGCGGGCACCTCCCTGCGGTCGGCGGGTCGAAGGGTCAAGAAGTCGAAGAGTCTAAGAAACCCACTGCCCCACTGCCTTAGACCCTTAGACTCTTTGACCCTTTGACGGCGCGCCGCGCCCCTCATTTCGGTCCGCCTTCCGGCATCACGGGGGGCAGGCGCTCGCCGCGCTCGCCCCGGCGGAATTCGCCCCGGTAGCCGGTCATACCCGCGTCGCGGCCGGTCAGGCCCGCGCGAAAGGCGGCGGGGTCCAGAAAGCGGCCCTCGCGGAACAGGGTGGGGCTTTCGCCCAGCGGGAAATCCTTGCGCAGGGGGTGGCCTTCCAGGTCGTCGGGGGTCAGCACCTTGCGCAGGTCGGGGTGGCCGGTGAACACAATCCCCAGCAGGTCGTAGACCTCGCGTTCCAGGTAGTTGGCGGCCTTCCACACCGGATACAGGCTGTCCAGGGCCTCGCCGTCGTCCAGCCACACGCGCAGGAACAGGCGGCGGTGGTCGCGGGGGTGGTAGAGGTTGTGCAGCACCGCAAAACGCCTGGGCCGCTGTTCGGTGTAGGCGCTGTAGTCAATGCCCACCGTGTCCATCAGCATGAAGCCGCGTTCCTTCAGGGCCTGGGCCACCGCGCGCAGGTGCCCGGCCGGCACCACGGCGGTGGGCTCGGCGGCGTGGTCTTCGTCCAGCCCCAGTTCGCGCATCAAGGGCGTCACGTCGCGCGAAGGGGGGGCTGGGACGGGCGCGGCTGCCACCGGGGCCACAGGCAACGTCTGGGACGACTGCACGCCGCCTTCCCGGCCGGTCAACTTCTCGCCGCTCACCGGGTCCACGCGTCCACCATCGGCAGCTGGTGGCCCATCTGGTCAAAGGCTTCGCCGCGCACCTTCTTCTGCAGCTGCATCACGGCGTAAATCAGGGCTTCGGGGCGGGGCGGGCAACCGGGCACGAAGATGTCCACGGGCACCACCGTGTCCACGTTCTGCACAATCGCGTAGTTGTTGAACATCCCGCCCGAACTGGCGCAGGCCCCCATGCTGATCACCCATTTGGGGTCCGGCATCTGGTCGTACACCCGGCGCATGATCGGGGCCATCTTCTTGCTCAGGCGCCCAGCCACGATCATCACGTCGGCCTGCCGGGGCGAGGCGCGGAACACCTCCGAGCCAAAGCGCGCCAAGTCGTTGCGCCCGTCTGTGGAACTCATCATCTCAATGGCGCAGCACGCCAGCCCGAAGGTGGCGGGCCAAAGGCTGTTGCTGCGCCCCCACGCCACCAGCTTTTCCAGACTGGAGAAGAGGACGCCTTCGGATTCCAGTTCCTGCCAGTCTTTTTCAAAGAGCTCTTTTAGGGCCATATAGCCTCCATCGGGCGGCCAGGAACGCTCAGCGTCAGAGGGGCCAAGAACCTGGGACCACTGGGTTGTCTTAGACCCTTAGACCCTTTGACTCTTTGACCGCGCGCAGAGCAGGCGGCCCTTCGCCTCTCTTGACCAAGTGGCACAGGCGTATCCGCTCTTAGTTCCATTCCAGCACCCGCTTCTTCAGGATGTAGACGTAGCCCACCAGCAGCAGCGCCACGAAGGTGATCGCCTCGAAGAACGCAAAGGGAATCAGCTTCTGGTAGGCCACCGCCAGCGGGTAGAAGAACGCCGTCTCGATGTCGAAGATGATGAAGAGCATGGCGACCAGATAGAAGTGCACTGGGAAGCGCTGGCCGGTGCCCACCCCACCTTCGGGGTCGTTGCCGCTTTCGTAAGCCATGAGCTTGGTGCGGCTGCCCCGGCGTTTGGGGCCCAGAAGGGCGCTGGCCAGCACGGCAACAATGCCGATGCCCAGCGACACGAGCAGCATGATGACAAAGTTGGCGTATTCGATAACAATTCCCCTTTCTGCGTGCGTACCCGCCCTTCACTAGCCTCGCTCGTGAAAAACGGCACGAAATGCTGGAAAAAAAGAGAGTGCGTCCGAACTCCTCTTGCCTGACTTGTGGTGCACCCTTGTTCTAGCACGTCCTGCGCGCTTGCGGGCCCGATTCCCCAGACAGACAGAGGGGCAAGGCTGGGGGGTGGGTGAGGGGCAAGGAAGCGCCTCCCTCGTCCAGGCGGAACGTCTGGGCCACCGAGAAACTGGCAGGCTGGGCAACGTCGCCAGACCATGCCTGCCCGCGCGATGAGCAAGGAAAAAGGCCGCCCCTGGTAAACAGAGGTGGCCTTCAATAAGCAGGCAAGGACTTGTGGGGGTGGGACATTCCTGCCGTGTGCGGCTAGGCGCCTGAACCCCTACACCAGTTCGGCAAAATCGTCGTCTTCGTTGTCGGCGGCGAGGGGCAGGGTGAAGAAGAAGGTGGCCCCCTGGCCGCGCACCGATTCCACCCAGATCTTGCCGCCATGCTCTTCCACGGCCAGCTTGCAGAAGGCCAGCCCCATGCCAGTGTCAAAGCGGCCGTGCAGGGTCAGGCGGGACTGCTCGAAGGCGGCGAAGAGGTTGGGAATGTCGTCTTCGGGAATGCCCTCGCCGTCGTCGCGCACGGTGACCTGGACGCTGTCGCCCAGGCCGCGCACCGCCACCGTGATCAGACCGCCCGTCATGGTGTGTTTCAGCGCGTTGCTGATCAGGTTGGCCAGCACGCGGCGCAGAATCTCGGGGTCAGCGCTGGCAGGGCTCAGGTCCTGTTCCACGTCCACGCGCAGGTGGCGGTCACGCAGGCCGCTGCCCACGTCGCCGCAGGCCAGTTCCACCACCTCGCGGAACATGGGGGTGAACATCAGCTCCCGGCGCAGGTTCATCTTGCCCGCCTGGATCTTGCGCACGTCCAGCATGTTCACGGCGAGGTGCAGCAGGTGCTGGGTTTCGTCGCGGGCCACTTTCAGCAGGTCGCGGTTGTCTTCGGGCACCCGGGGGTCTTCCTGCACGATTTCCAGCAGGCCCATCACCGCAGCGATGGGGTTTTTCAGGTCATGCACCAGCATGTGCACCAGCTGGTCGCGCACCCGTTCCTCGTGCTCCCAGGTGTCCAGACGGTGCTGCAGCGAGCCCACGCGCGCCTGGGCGTCGCGGTGCTGCTGCGCGCGGGCCAGCAGGGTCTGCACCTGCACCGCCATCGCCTGGGGCGGGGTGGCTTCACTGATCAGGGCGTCCACCCCCGCGCCCAGCATCTCGCCCAGCCCGCGCGAGCCCACCGCCAGCCAGTAGGTGCCGGCCAGTTCGGCGCGCTGGCGCAGCATGGGCAGCACCTGGTGCAGCGGCACGCCGGGCGTATCGGTGTACAGCAGCGCGACATCGGGGGGGGTGACATGCGCTTCACGCAGCAGCGTTTCGGCGTCGCTGATATGGCGGACGTTGGCACGGGGCAGCAGTGGCCGCAAGGCCTGCGCCCGCGCCGGTTCCGCCGTCACAACGAACACGGGTGGGGGTTCGGGAATCGTCATGAAGTGGGCTACAGCATAGCCGCCGCTGCCTGACGGAAGTGTAAGGGGCGGTGAAAGGGGGGAAGGGGCCATGGGCTCTGGGCCATGAGCCATGGGGAACTGCCCCCACAACACATGGCCCAGATGCTTTTTGCTCATAGCTCAGAGCCCATAGCCCTCTCTTTACCCCTTCACGCTCCCGGCCAGTAGGCCGCGCACAAAGTACCGGCCCAGCAGGATGTACACCAGCAGCGTGGGCAGCGCGGCCAGAATCGCGCCGGCCATCGGCAGGTTCCAGCTGACCGCCTGCCCCCCCGCCAGCTGCGATAAGGCATAGGTCACGGGCTGCGAATTGGTGTTTGTTAGCGTGGCAGCGAACAGGAACTCGTTCCACACCTGCGTGAACTGCCAGATGATCACCACCACAAAGCCCGGAATGCTGATGGGGAAAATCACCTTGCCGTAGATCTGCCAGAAGCCCGCGCCGTCAATGGTGGCGGCTTCAATCAGGGCGTCGGGCACATCGGCGTAGAAGTTGCGGAAAATCAGCGTGGTGATGGGCAGGCCGTACACCACATGCGCCAGGATCAGGCCCCAGATAGAGCCGTACAGGCCCAGCGATTTGATGAACTGGAACAGCGGAATCAGCACGGCCTGGTACGGAATGAACATGCCGAAGAGCATCAGGGCGAACAGGGTGTTGGCGCCCCGGAACTTCCATTTGCTCAGGGCGTAGCCGTTCAGACTGCCCAGCAGGGCGCTGAACAGGGTGGCCACCACGGCCAGGAACACGCTGTTGAGCACGTTGCCGCCAATCTTGGCCCAGGCGTCGCGGAAGCTGCCCCAGTTGAGCACGCTGGGCCAGTGCCACGTGGTGGCTTCGGCAATGGCGTCCGGGCTTTTCAGGGCCGTGGCAAACAGCAGATACACCGGAATCAGGAAAAACAGGGCGGCCAGCACCAGCAGGGCGTACATCAGCACGCGGCCCGGACGCAGCGGTTTGCGGGGAGCCGCCGCCGGGGCGGTGTGGGAGGGCAGGGTGGTGGTCATGCGGGGCCTCCTGCGGAGGGGTCTAAGGGTCTAAGCGTCAAAGGGTCTAAGACAAGCGCACCTCGACGGCTCGACTTCCCAACCTGTCGACCTCCCCGCCACCGGCCATCTGCCTTCTGCCATCTGCCTTCGCCCCCCCTCACGCGTGTCCCTCCTCGCCCCGGAACTGCGAGGCCAGATACGGCACGATCACGAACGCCACCAGAATCAGCAGGATGGTGCCAATTGCCGCGCCCAGGGCGAACTGGTTCTGGCGGAAACTGGTGAGGTACATGTTCAGGGCCGGCACACTGGTGTTGATGTTGTCGGGCCCCGACATGGCGTACACGAGGTCAAAAATCTTCAGACTGATGTGCCCCAGCACGATCATGGCGGACAGGCTGATGGGCGCCAGCAGCGGGAAAATGACGTGGCGGTACATGCCCAGGTCACCGGCGCCGTCCACCTTGGCGGCTTCGCGCAGTTCTTCGGGAATGCCGCGCAGGCCGGCCAGATACAGCGCCATCGTGTAGCCGCTCATCTGCCACACAGCGGCGATGATGATGCCGATCAGGGCGAGGTTGAAGCCGTGGGGCTCCGGTGCGGGCAGCAGTTTCAGGTTGGGCGCCACGAACAGGGCCCAGCCCAGCAGCAGCGCGGCGCACAGGGCGGCCACCAGCGTGCGGCGGCGGTCCCCGGCGCGCAGGGCGCGCACCGCCACCACGATCAGCACCACGGCCACCACACTGGCGGTCAGCAGCGGCAGCTTGTTCCAGTCGAACTTCCAGATCGCCTCGGTGCTGCTGAGCCAGGGAAAGGTGCTGGGTTGACCACCAAACAGGGTGGGGGCCTGGTTCACGCCGCCGCCGGGCTGCAGCATCCAGCGCCAGATGGTGCCGGTCACGATAAACGACAGGCTCATGGGAAACAGGAAGATGGTGCGCCACAGCCCCTCGCCCCGGGGGTTGCGGTCCAGGATCAGCGCCAGCCCCAGCCCCAGGCCCAGGCAGCCCAGGATGAAAAAGGCGGTGAAAAACACCGTGCTCACCAGTTCCTGCCGGAAACGGCCCTGCAGAAAGCCGGTAAACAGGTCCTGGTAGTTCGCCAGCCCGATAAAGCGGATCACCGGGTCCAGCGCCAGCGCCTGCGCGGGGTCGTTGCCCCAGTCGGTCATGCTGACGTACACACTGCGCGCGATAAACCCGTACACAAACACCGCGATCAGCAGAACGCTGGGCAGCAATACGGCGACCGACCACAGACGGTCTTTACTCAGGCCTTTCATGGATGGCCTCCTTTGGAACATGGGAGCGGTGCGCGGTGTGCGGTACGCGGTGTTGACCGCGCCCTGCTGCCCGCGCACCGCTTCCCAACGCTTACTTGCCGATGCCCGCGCGCGCCGCGAGTTGCTGGGCGGCGGCGGCCGCGCCCGCGCTGTTGCGGCTGGCCACGTACTGGTCAATCACCGTGCCGAAGGCGCTCATGAAGCTCTCGGGGGCCACGGCGCCGTGCACCAGCGAGCCCACGATCTTGTTGCTCTTCCAGTCGGCGGCGGCCGAGCGGCTGTAGGTGTTGTACTTGCTCAGGTCGCTGTCGGTGCGCGCGGCGATGGAGCCCTTGAGGGGGTTAAAGGCGTCCTGGCCGGCCTTGGAACCCAGAACTTTCAGCCAGTTCATGGCCTCGGCGCGGTTCTTGGCGCCCTTGGGCAGCCCGAAGGAGTCGGCCAGCATCACAAAGGTCTTGGTGGTGCCGGGGGCCGGGGCCCAGCCGAAGCCGGTGTTGGGGGCCAGTTTCTTGGTGGTAGTGAAGTACCCGGCCGCCCAGTCGCCCATGATGTTAAAGGCACTCTGGCCGCTGATCACGCGGTCACTGGCCTGCTGCCAGCTGAGGCCCGAGGCGTCCTTGTTGGCGCAGTCCATGACCTTGCCGAAGGTGGTGAACACGCCCACCACGCGCGGGTCGGTGAATTTCAGCTTGCCGGCCCACAGGTCTTCCCAGCCCTTGGCGCCCAGGGTGCCAATCGCCACGGATTCCCACAGGTGCTGCTGGGTCCAGTTTTCACCCACCACCAGCGGCGCGGCGACGCCCTTGGCCTTCAGCGTGCTGCAGGTTTTCAGGAACTCGGGCCACGTCTTGGGCACGGTCACGCCCCAGGCTTTCAGCTTGGCGGGGTTGTACCACATGACGTTGCTGCGGTGCACGTTCACGGGCACGCTCCAGATGCCGCCCTTGCTGGAAATCAGGCGCACGAGGTCCTTGGGGAACGCCTTGTCCCAGCCCTCGGATTTAAAGAGCCCGCTGAGGTCCTCCATGCGGTTGGCCACCACCCAGGTGCCGATCAGTTCCTGGCCGGCGTGCGCCTGGAAGGAGTCGGGCGGGGTGCCGCCCAGCATGCGGGTTTTCAGCACGGCCTTGGCGTTGGTGCCCGCGCCGCCCGACACGGTGGCGTTGTCCACGGCCACGCTGGGGTAACGCTGCTTGTACACCTTGATCAGGGCGTCCAGGGCGGGGCCTTCGTCACCGGACCACCACGAGAAGATTTCCAGCTTGCCAGCAGCGGCGGCGCTGGTGGTCAGGGCGAGGGCGGCGGCGATCATCAGGGCTTTTTTCATGAGACTCCTCCGTACGGGGGAAAATGAGATCGGGTGGGGGCGGGGTCGCTGGGGCCCACGCCGGGCGGCGCGCGGCTGGCGGCCAGGTCGTGGGCACTCTGGTTGACCCGGGCAATGCCGTACAGGTGCGGCAGGCCGCGCGGGGTAAACAGCGAATCCAGCATCATGGCGCCGGCCCCCAGCACCCCGGCATCGCCGCCCAAGGTGCCCAGGTCAATGCGCACCCGGTCGGCGTTGATGCGCATGGTGCGGCTCTGGGCGCTGGCCCGCACCGCCTCCAGCAGCACCTCGCCGGCCTGCGACAGCCGCCCGCCAATCACCACCGCCGCTGGGTTAAAGAGGTTCAGCGCGGTGCTGATCGCCACGCCCAGATGGTGCCCGGCTTCTTCCCACACGGCCCGGGCCAGGGGATCGGTGTTGGCGTGCGTGAGCAGACTGGCCAGGGTGACCGGCGTGGGCAGCGTGCTGGGCACCCCGGCCGCGCGGCGCTCCTCGGCGAGGCGGAGCAGCACGCCCGCCGCCGCGTAGCTTTCCAGGCTGCCCGGGTTCCCGCTGCGCCCCACCGGCCCCTGCTCGTTAATGCTGATGTGCCCGATCTCGCCCGCCCCGCCGCGCGTGCCCCGGTGCAGGCGCCCGCCCAGCAGCACGCCCGCGCCAATGCCAGTGGCGGCCTTCACGTAAATCAGGTCCTGGGTGCCCCGGTGTGCGCCAAAGCGGGCCTCGGCCAGCGCGCCCAGGTTGGCGTCGTTGTCCACCAGCACTTCCAGACCCAGCAGGGTACGCAGGGCTTCGCGCACATTCTCGCCGTCCCAGCCGGGCATGTTGGGCGGCTGCACCACCCGGCCCGTGTCGTGGTCCACCGGGCCCGGAATACCCACGCCCACCAGGGCCACCTGCGCCGGGTTCAGGCGCGCGGCCCGCAGCACATCGTGGCTGAGGTCGTGCAGCAGGGCGTACGTGGCGCGCGGCCCGGCCTGAATGTCGTGCGGCACGCTCTGGGTGGCCAGGGTGCGGCAGTGGAGGTCCAGGGCGTCCACACGGGCGTGGCTGGCGCCCAGGTCCACAGCCAGCAGCGCGGCGGCGCGGGTGTTCAGGTTCAGCAGGGTGGCCTTGCGGCCCACACCGCTGCTGCCCCGCGTCCCCACCTCCTGCACCAGCCCCACGCTGATCAGTTCCGTGACAATCGAGCTGATCGCGCTGCGCGACAGCCCCAGGTCCCGGGCAATGTCCACCCGGGCCAAGTCACGGTTCCACAGCAGGCCCAGCAGCAGCAGTGTGTGCCGCGCGCGGATGGCCGCGAGGTCCAGGGTATCGGCGCTGTGGGGGTCATCGTGCAGCATGCAGGCGTCCTTGGATCATGGGGGTCCTTCCCGGCGGGTAGCCGGGCCAGGGGGCGAAAGGACAAAAAAACGTCGTCAGACACGGGTGATCTGAACAGAAGGTCAGGGTTGTGTGGTCAGATGGTGCGCCCTGGCAATTTTGTTTGTCAAACGAACGAATGAATGAAGCGGTTCCAGTGCAAGGTTGTGCAGGCAGGTGGTGAGGGGCGCAGAAGGCGAGCGTTGAAAGGCCGCACAGAGACAGCATTTCTGACTTCCCTAGGTGAATGGGAGCGGTGTCGCCTCAATGGGCAAATGTCGGTCGGGGGCGTGGCAGGGTTGACCTGCCCAAAAAGAGGGGGCCTGCCGGACCGGTCGGCGCTCCCTTCGCCCTATGCACAGCAGCAGGCCGGGAAAGGACTTCTCCGCTTTCCCGGCCTGCGCGGACTGTGCTCGTTCTGGACTGTTACTCGTCGCTGGCTTCAGCCTCGCCCTTCTCCCCTTCCCCGCCCGTGCCTTCGGGGCGCAGCAGGGGGAAGAGCAGCACGTCGCGGATGGAATCGCGGTCGGTGAGCAGCATGGCGAGGCGGTCCATGCCCATGCCCATGCCGGCCGTGGGGGGCATGCCGTATTCCAGGGCCAGCAGGAAGTCCTCGTCCTGCTCGTGGGCCTCGTCGTCACCAGCTTCACGCCTCTGGGTCTGGGCCTCAAAGCGGGCGCGCTGGTCCAGGGCGTCGTTCAGCTCGGAGTAGATGGGGGCCAGCTCAAAGCCCGCCACGTACAGGTCGGCGCGTTCGGCCAGCCCGGCGCGCTCGCGGTGCACCTTCACCAGCGGGCTGATCGCCAGCGGCATGTCGGTCAGGAAGGTGGGGTTTTGCAGCAGCGGCTCCACGTACTCGCCGCCCAGCTTGTCCAGCAGCTTGTAGTCCGGCACCTTGCGGAACTCGGGGTGGCGTTCGTCACTCCACTGGCGCAGCTTGACCAGATCCAGCGGGTCAAAATCCAGCCCGGCCTGTTCCTTCAGCGCCGTCACAAAGTCCAGGCGCTTGAAGGGCAGCGAGAAATCCAGTTCCTTGCCCTGGTACGTCAGCTTCGGCTCACCCTTGAGTTCCACCACAAGGTCGTGCAACAGCTGCTCGACCAGCTTCATCATGTCGTTGTAGTCGCCGTAGGCGAAATACGCCTCCAGCATGGTGAATTCCGGGTTGTGGGTGCGGTCAATGCCTTCGTTGCGGTAGTTGCGGCCAATCTCGTACACGCGCTCGAAGCCGCCCACCAGCAGGCGCTTGAGGTACAGCTCCAGGCTGATGCGCAGGCTGAATTCGTGGCCCAAGGCGTTGTGGAAGGTCTTGAACGGCCGGGCCTCGGTGCCGCCGGGGACGACCTGCAAGGTGGGGCCTTCCACCTCCATGAAGTCGCGGCTGTCGAGGAAGTGGCGAATAAAGCGCAGCATCCGTGAGCGCGTGCGGTAGACCTCGCGGCTCTCGCTGTTCACCATCAGGTCCACGTAGCGGCGCCGGGCACGCAGTTCTTCGTCCTGCAGGCCGTGGAACTTGCTGGGCAGGGGATGCAGGCTCTTGACCAGCGGCTGCCACGAGGTCACGCGCAGGGTCAGCTGCCCCGTTTTGGTGACAAAGGGAAAGCCCCGCACGCCAATAATGTCGCCCAGGTCAATCTTCTTGGTGGCGTCAAAGCCCTCCGTGTCCTGCTTGGAAAAGTGCAGCTGGATTTTGCCGTGCTCGTCGTTGAGGTCGGCAAAGGCCGCCTTGCCCATGTGGCGCATCAGGGTCACGCGGCCAGCCAGGGCGTAGACCTCTTCGGGCCATTCCTGCCCGCTTTCCAGTGCGCCGGGGTGGGCGGCCAGCACGTCGCGGGCGTGGTGGGTGCGCGCGTAGCTGTAGGGGTAGGCTTCAAAGCCGGCGGCAACCTGCGCGTCCAGGTTGTTCAGGCGGCTGACGGTCTGCTCGTGCAGGCCCTCGAGGCGCGGCGCGGGGGGGACGTCGGACATGAGGGGAAGTATAGGGGCGGGTCGGGGAGTCGAGAAGTCGAGAGGTCGGGAAGTCCAGTGGCATCTTCGCCCTCGACTCCTCGACCTCTGAACTTCTCGACTTGAAGGGGGCCTGCTCCGCCCCGGCCCCTCAGTATTCGATGCTCTTTACCTTGTACTTCATCTGCTTGCCGTTATCCAGGTTCACCACAAAGGATTCGCCCTTCTTGCGGCCCATCAGTTCCTTGCCTACCGGGCTGTCTTCAGAGACGCGGGGCAGGCTGCCGCCAGTCACGGTGGCTTCGGCGGCGCTGACCACCTGGACCTTCATGTCCTTTTTGGTGGTTTCGTTGGCCAGCACCACAATGGCGCCCAGCTCAATGCGGCCGTCGTGCTCGTGGTCCTCGATGACGGTGGCGCGGGCCAGGGTGTCTTCCAGCTCGTCAATGCGCGCTTCGATGTTCATCTTCTCGCGCTTGGCGTCCTCCAGACCCGTGTCCTCGGTGTCGGAGTTGGTTTCCATCTGCTCTTGCAGAATCCGGGTGGCTTCGGCCAGGCGGGCCATTTCCTGATCGAGCGTTTTTTGCAGTCGCTCGTACCCTTCGCGCGTGAGCTTTACCTGTCTGGTCGCTTGTGCCACTCTGGAGCCTCCGTTGCGCCGCCGGGCCATGCCATGCCCCGCTCGGCCATGATGGGTGGGTTGGGGTGAGAATTCGCCGCGCATTCTGCCACACGCCCCCAGCGCTGACAATGCGCTTTGCTAGGCGGCGGCCCCCGGGCGCAGGCCCCGCCGCGCCAGCAGGGTAAAAGCGCCCATCAGGAGGGCCAGTGTGCCCAGACCCAGCGGCACCGCCGCCAGCCCAAAGCGGGCCAGCAGGGCCCCCAGTGCCGCTGGCGCCAGCACCCCGCCCACCGAACCCGCCACCAGCAGCAGCGGCACCAGCCGCGCTGAGAGGGTCTGGCTGGCCCAGGCCAGGGTGGTGCCGAACACTGGGGCCAGCGCCAGCCCCGCGCCCAGGAACGCCACCGGGGCCCAGGCGGGCACCAGCGCCAGGGCGGCCAGGGCCACCAGGGCGGCGGCGCAGGCCAGCAGCAGGCGGTGGGGCGCCACGCGGCCACCAAAGACCCCGGTCAGCACCCGGCCCACGGTCAGGGCCCCCCAGAACAGGCTGAGAATCAGCGCGGCGCCCCCCACGCCGTGCCCGGTCAGGTAGCGCACGATCCAGGCGCCGTAGCCGGCCTCCATGCCCACGTAGGCCACCAGCAGCGCGGCCAGCAGGCCCGCCTGCACCCCGGGGCGGGCCGGCGCGGTCTCAGGGCGGCGGGTCACGATCTCGGGGACACCCCACACGCGGCCCACGACAAACGTGGCGGCGCACAAGGCGGCCACGGTCAGGAAGGGGGCGGCCAGCCCCAGGCCCAGGCCCGCCACCAGCAGCGGCGACACCAGACTGCCCACCCCGAACACCGCGTTCACGAGGTTCACGGCGCGCGCCCCCACGCTGGCGTACGCGGCGTTCATGCAGGCGCTGACCCCCCCCAGGCCCAGGCCCCCCACGGCCGCCGCCGCCACCGCCAGCGGCCATGTGGGCGCCAGCACCACGCCCACCATGCCCAGCGCCAGTACCAGCAGGCTCCACGAGGTGCCGGCCCGCGCGCTGAGGCGGCGCAGCAGCAGTCCCACTGGCAGCGGCGCGCAGGCCGAGCCCAGAAAGTGCGCGCTGGCGATGAGGCCCACGGTCGCCGTGGACACCCCGTAACGGGCCTCAAAAAGTCCAAAGGCCGGGCCGTACATGGCCTGAATGACCCCCAGGGTAAAAAAAGCTGCCGCGCCCGTGGCCAGCAGGGGCCAGGACAGCGGCACGGATGGTGCGGGGGCGGCGTTCACAGCCGGGATGCTAGCAGGGCGGTCCGGTTGCAAGAGATCGCGTGTCTACCACCCACAGCGGCGAGGAAAATTGCCCTGGGCGCTTCCCACGGCGGTTTCAGGGCACAGTCGGCAAGAGACAGCGGCTTCAATGACATTGAGAAGTCCTGCTGATTCTGGGGTGGAATAGGCCCCGGCGCAGTCAGAAGCGGAAGAAGGGCAGGGCGTCTGCGCTCGGGGCCGCTGTCGCGTAGACACTGCCGTTGCCCGGCGACAGATACTGAAGACGGTTGACGCCGCTCAGGTCGTCCACGTGACAGACCTCCTGCCCGGGGTCGCCCTGGCCCTCGGGATCGCAGCGAACCTGATGGGGTCGCCCGTCCAGCGTTCTGTGCACGCCCGTGGTCAGCCGGTCCAGCGCAAAGATGTTCGCGCGGGCAAACGCGGCTTTCGCGGCCTCGTCGCGCAGGAAGGCCTCGGTGCTCAGGCCTTTTTCCGCCAGCAGGCGGGCCAGATGGGCGGTCCGCTCGTCGTCGCCCATATTCGGCGCGAGGACCGCCACCGGCCCCTGCACGGCGGCGAGGGTGGGCAACAGGGCCTCGCAGTACACGTCGGTCTGACTGCGGGCGCAGGACCGGACATAGTCCCGCGCACTCACCGGGCTGTAGAGATCCAGGCCCTGCAGATCACACGCCGACAGGCTCAGAGCCAGGAGGGTCCACCCCAGGACATGGCGGGTCATGGCCCCAGGGTACGCGACGCGCCGGCCGCCCGCTGCCCAGCCTGCCCCGCCCCTCAGCGCCGGATGTTCACGATGGTGACCCCGTGACCGCCCTGGTTGGCTTCGGCGTCGTGGAAGGATTCCACCTTCTTGTCGCCCTTCAGGTACTCGCGCAGCAGGCGCCGCAGCACCCCCTGCCCCTTGCCGTGCACCACGCGCAGCGGGCTTTCTTTCAGGGCGTGGGCTTCCAGGATGGCGGCGCGCAGTTCTTCCACCGCCTCTTCCACGCCCAGGCCGCGCAGCTGCAGTTCGTTCTGAAAGGTGCTGGCGGTCGTGCCGGTAAAGCGCGGGCCCCGGGTCTTGGGCGCGCCCGCCGCCACCGGCTTGGGCTCGCCTTTCAGGCGCACGTCGCGGCGCTTGACGCCCACCTTCATCACGCCCAGCTGCACCACCAGATCGTCGCCGCGCAGTTCCAGCACCTGCCCGCTGGCGTTGTAAGCCGGCACATCCACCACGCTGCCCACGCGAATGGGGTCGCCCCGGTCCTCGCGCGGGGCCGCCGCCGGGCGCGCCTTCTGGGCGGCCACGCGCAGTTCGCGCAGTTCCTGCATCACGCGCGGGCGGGCGCTGTCTTCCTGGGCGCGGGCGCGCAAGGTCCGCACCCGCTCAATAGCGTCGGCATACAGCGATTCGGCCTTCTGGGCGGCCTCGGCCAGCATCTCGCCCCGGCGGGCTTCCAGGGTTTCGCGTTCCTGCCGCACCCGGCCCAGTTCGGCCTCGGCACCCTGGCGGGCGGCGGCGGTGGCGTCCAGCTGGGCGCGCAGCTCGGCACGCTCGCGCTCCAGGCCTTCGAGCATGCGCTCCATCAGGCCGGCGTCGGGGCCCAGCAGCTCCTCGGCGCGGGACAGCACGCCGCGCGGCAGGCCCATGCGCTGCGCAATCGCCAGCGCAAAGGAACGCCCCGGCTGCCCCACCTGCAGCACGTAGGTGGGCGCCAGGGTCTCCACGTCAAAGCCCATCGAGGCATTCTTCAGGCCGGGGGTTTCCAGAGCGAACAGCTTCAGGGGCGAGAGGTGCGAGGTGATCACGCCGCGCGCGTCCTGCGCCAGCAGACATTCGATCATCGCCTGGGCCAGCGCGGCGCCCTCGTTGGGGTCGGTGCCCGAGCCCAGCTCGTCCACCAGCACCAGCGTGTCGGGGGCGGCGTGGCGCAGCACGTAGCGCAGGTGCTTGAGGTGACTGGCAAAGGTGGACAGGGACGCCTCAATGCTCTGTTCGTCGCCAATGTCTACCAGCACGTCGCGCACCACCGGCAACCGGGCGCTGGCCGCCGCCACGTACATGCCGCACTGGTGCATCAACACGGCCAGACCCAGGGTTTTGATGGTGGCCGTCTTGCCGCCCATGTTGGGGCCGGTGATCAGCAGCAGCTTGGTGTCGCCCAGCGAGAGGTCGTTGGCCACCGGGTTTTCAATCAGGGGGTGGCGCACCTCGCGCAGGTCGTAGGTGCCGCCGGGCACGCTCTCGGGGCGGTTCAGGCGCCAGTCGCGGGCCAGCCGGGCCTTGGCGGCGATCAGGTCCAGTTCGCCCACGGCCGAAAGGGTCAGGGGCACGGCGCTGTCGGCGGCCAGCAGGCCCGAGAGCTCCGTCAGAATGCGCCGGACCTCGGCTTCTTCATCCAGGATCAGGCGCGTGAGTTCGTTGTTTAGCTGCGTCACCGCCGCCGGTTCCACAAAGTAGGTCTGCCCGGTGGCGCTGGCGTCCACGATGATGCCCTGCACCTGCCCCACGCGGCTGGCCTGCACCGGCAGCACGTAGCGGTCGCGGCGAATGGTGACGATGTGTTCCTGCAGCACGTCGGCCCACTTGTCCAGCGTGGCGGCCAGCTTCTCGCGGATGCGCCCGCGCAGGGGCTCAATGCGTTTGCGCAGATCGCGCAGGCGCGGGCTGGCGTCGTCGCGCACGGCGCCGTCGCGGTCCAGGGCCGAGAGCACCCGGCGCACCAGTTCGCTGTGGTCGCCCAGGTCCCCGGCCACCTCGCGCAGCGGCCCGCGCGAATTGGCATTGATGGCCCGCTTCACGGTCATGGCGCCGTCCAGGGAATAGGCGGCGCTCAGTAGTTCCTGTCCGGTCAGCACCCGGCCTTCCTGCGCGCGGGCGTGCAGCTCACTGATGTCCTGAATGCCGCCCAGGGACAGGCTGACCCCGAACAGGGCGTCTTCCACCTCGTCCAGTTCCCGCGCAATCCGCCCAGCGTCGCTCGACGGGCGCAGGCTGCGGGCACGCGCCGCCCCCAGGGTCGTGGCGCTGCGCTCGGCCAGGGCAGAGAGGATGCGGGGGAAATCCAGGGCGGACAGGGCGCGGGCATCGAAGGACATCTCGCTCAGGAGCATACCGGCCGCACCCCGGGTGGACCGTGCGCCGAGTGGCTTAGAAAGCGTTGACTCAATTCAGCGAGGGAAGGTGTGCCCCTTCACTTGATCGGCGCGCCTCCCTTGGCCGTGTGGGGCGCCTCTACGGCTTCCGGAACGTGGGACGGCATGTTTCCGACCAGAGGGACTCGCAGAGCGGCGGAGCAACGACGGAGCCCGCTCACCCCCCTCCCAGCCTCTGCTGCGCAGCTCTGCGAGTCCCCCGCAAGGGGGGAGGAGCAAAAATGCCGTGGTGATCGCTGCTCGTTGCCGTGGACGCTGAACCTGTCCGAACCATTGACCAGAACGCATTGTCCCCATTCAAGAGGAGGCGCGCCGGCCCCGACGGGCGGCGCGCTCCCCCTGCTGGTGCCCAGCGGCTAACTGAGGGCCGGGTGCCCAGCGGTAGTCCCCAGGTCTGTGACCACATGGGCGCAACCCTGGCAGGCGCCCTCGCCGGTCTGCACGTACCAGCGGCAGCGGTCCCGGATGCTGCACGGGGGCAGGGCGGCGCCGGGCTGCAGGGGCACCACCTCGGCCACCGCGTCAATCACGCCGCAGCGCTGTCCGGTCCACTGCGCGCAGCCCCCCGCCTGACAGGGCGAGGCAAAGCGGAAGCGTTTTTCCGGCGCGCGGCCGGTGCGGGCGGCGGCCACAAACTCGGTGTCCACCTCCAGGACACTGGGCAGCAGCTGAATCAGGCCGCCGGGCGCCACCACGCCGATCAACAGGTGGCCGGGCGCGCAGGTGGAACTGGGACACAGCAGCGGCCCACGGGGCAAGGCGGTCATGGCCTAGCGGGTAAACGACCGCAGCCGCTCGGCAATCTGCTTGTCCGGGCGAATGAAAATGCCCATCCACTCTTTGGGAAACTTGTAGTGCAGTTCGCTGTCGCCGTGCAGGTCCAGCTCGGCGAGGGTCTGCATGGTGGTCAGGCGCAGGCGGCGGTCCAGCAGGGCGCGGAACTCCGGCGAGAGTGGGGTGTCACCGAAATCCACGGTGAAGGTGCTGCGGCGCGGCGCGGTCTTGTCGGTCATGATCCTCTCCTCCAGGGGTGACGGGCAGGCAAAACGGGACGACGAGAGCTGAGGGTGGCTGGACAAATGGTGCCGACGGGTCGCTGGCAATGGCCTCCCCTGCCCTGCAGGCGGCAGAGCGGCGCCGCAGGGACGGGCGCGGGAACAGGACCGGGCGGGCGTGCCGGCGGCGCTGTTCGGGCGCTGGGCTCAGTGAACACTGCCCCCCGTGATCAGGCCGTGATCAGCGGAGGGGGCGGGTCAGGGCGGTGTGGCCGCGCCACCCCCGCAGAACTCTCCGGCACCGGGCGAACACAGCCAGTACGCTGAAGCCGATGAAACTGGCCGAAGCCCTGATTGAACGTGCCGACCTTCAAAAACGCGCCGCGCAGCTGGAAGAGCGCCTTGTTCGGAACATGCTGGTGCAGGAAGGCGAGGAGCCGTCGGAGTCGCCCCAGGCCCTGCTGGAAGAGTTTGACCGGGTGGTGGGCGCGCTGAGCACCCTGCTGCCCCGGATTCACCGCGCCAACCTGTCGGCCACGCTGCCGGGCGGTGAAACCCTGACCGACGCCCTGACAAGGCGTGACCTGCTCGACCTGCGCCTGAGGGTGTTGCGCCGCGCCGCCCTGACCGCCTCTGAACGCCCCACCCGCTACAGCACCAGCGAAGTGCGTATTCTCCCCACCCTGCCCGCCCGGGTGCTGCAAACGCAGGTGGACGCACTGGCCAAAGCCCGCCGCGAACTGGAAGCCCAGATTCAGCAGACCAACTGGTTGACGGACCTGCCCGCTTAGGCGCACAGTGCAGAGTGGAGAGGCCCACAGGGCGAGCGGAAGCCCCCCTCGCAACAGGGTTACGTTGCAACCTCCCTGAGGCACTGGGGCAAGTGTCACCCCTCTCACCGGGCACGCCCAGCACCCCTCACGCCTGACCTTGAACGCGTCACCCCTCACCACCACGCTTCGGCGTCCGGTGAGCCTCTTCACCCCGCCTGATTCTCTGACGAGCAGGCGGGGCTGTTTTGGCCTTCAGGCCGGTGCCGGGTGCGGGGCTTAGGCCTGTGCCGTGCCCTCTACCGCCGCCAGAAACCCCTTAGGGTCGTCTACATGCAGGCTGAGCTGGGGGGCCGTTTTCGTCATCCCGTAGGGCCCCAGCACGCGCACCGGCTGCGCGAAGGTCAGCACCACGTTCGGTTTCACCCCCACGGCGATGGTGGGCACAGCAGCGTCTTGGCCGGCCGCAAAGGCGCGGGCCGATTGCACGTTGACCAGCGGCGTGCTGGCGGTCCAGTGCAGCCCGGTGCGCAGGTACAGGCGGCGGTGGGTGACCGTCAGGGGGCGGCGCGCCAGCGCGCGGGTGTAGGCCAGCAGCCACCCGGCGCCCAGCGCGTTCGCGGCCAGATGCAGGGCCGCCGCCGTGGGCGAGTGCGGCGCCAGCACAAAGTGAACCGGCAGGCTTTCCAGGGCGGTGTAAAACAGCAGCAGCGTCACCGTGGCGGGCACCGACGAGCCGCGCTGGGTGCCGAAGTGCTGGCCTTCGGGAAGGGCCGGGCGGCGCCACAGGTGGGGCCACAGCAGGGCGTCGTAGCTCAGCAGCCGGGCCATGCGGGGCGAGGGCAGCGCGCGGGCCAGCAAGGCCTCGGCGCGCTCCACATCGTCGAGTTCGGCAAAGCCTTCAGGAAGGGGCCGCCGCAGGCCCCGCAGGCCCAGGGCCGCGCCCGCCACCAGCGCCGCCACGCCCAGCCCCCACCAATCCCGCACCAGCGGCACGCACAGGGCCAGCACGAGTGCGCCGCGCAGGCCCAGCAGCAGGGCGCGGGGCCAGTGGCGCTCCTGGCGTGGCGACGCGGCCCATACCAGCAGGGCGGTGGTCAGGGTGGCGTCGAACAGCGCGGCGCCGGCCAGCAGCGTGCGGCCCTGAGGCGTGGCATACGGCAGCAGGGCCAGGGCCGTGACCGCAGCCAGCAGCGGCACCAGCCAGGAAAGACGAATGTGGGGCGGGGGCAGAACAGGGCGGCTGAGCATGACGGGAGCACCTCCGGCGAAATTGTGGTGCCTGCACAGTAGGGAAAAGGGCGCCGCCGAATGTCCTGCCTGTCGGGGCCAGGCCTTCAGAGCTTAGCCGTCAGAGCCTGGCCCTCAGCCCCCGCTGCCCTCCCCTTCCCCGTGGGCGTCTTTGAGCTTGCGCCAGCGCTCCGCCACGCGCGCTTCCCAGCCCTCGCCGGTGGGGGCGTACAGGTTCAGTTGCACGCCGTCGGGCAGGTAGGACTGGGCAAACGACCCTTCCGGGTCGTCGAAGTAGTAGGCGTAGGCCTGCCCGTAGCCCTGCTGCCGCATCAGGGCGGTGGGCGCGTTGCGCAGGTGCAGGGGCACCGGCAGGCTTTCGCCCTCGCGCACGGCCTTCAGGGCCTCGCCCCAGGCCACGTACACGCTGTTGCTTTTGGGCGCCAGGGCGAGGTACACCACCGCCTGCGCCAGCGCCAGATCACCTTCGGGGTGGCCCAGAAAATCGGCGGTGTCGTGGGCGGCCACCGCCAGCCGCAGGGCCTGGGGATCGGCCAGCCCAATGTCCTCGGCGGCCATGCGGATGATGCGCCGGGCAATGTAGCGGGGATCGGCGCCGCCCTCCACCATGCGGGCCAGCCAGTACAGGCTGGCGTCCACATGGCTGGCCCGCACGCTCTTGTGCAGCGCGGAAATCAGGTTGTAAAAATCCTCGCCGTTCTTGTCCATCTGCGGCAGGTGGCGCCCGAAGGCCTCGGTGATCGCTTCTGGGGTCACCGGGTTGGCCAGGGTGGCGGCCACCTCCAGGGTGCTCAGGGCGCGCCGGGCGTCGCCCTCGGCCAGGCGGGCCAGCAGATCCAGGGCCTCGGGCTGGGCCGTAACCCCGCTCAAGCCCCGTTCGTCGCTCAGGGCGCGCTCCAGCAAGCCGCGCACCTCCTCGGGGCTCAGGGCCTGCAGCACCAGCGTGCGGGCGCGCGAGCGCAGCGCCGGGTTCACCTCAAACGACGGGTTTTCCGTGGTGGCACCGATCAGGGTCAGCAGCCCCGACTCCACATGCGGCAGCAGGGCGTCCTGCTGGGCCTTGTTGAAACGGTGGATTTCATCCAGAAACAGCACGGTGCGCAGGCCCCGGGCGCGCTGGCGCTCGGCCTCGGCCACGGCGTCGCGCACGTCCTTGACCCCGGCACTCACCGCCGACAGGGCGATGAAATGCGCGCCCACCTCGCCCGCCAGCAGCCGCGCCAGGGTGGTTTTGCCCACGCCGGGCGGGCCCCACAGAATCAGGCTGCCCAGGCGCCCGCCCTGCAGCACGCGGGTCAGCGGTTTGCCGGGCCCCAGCAGGTGGGTCTGCCCCGCCACCTCGGCCACCGAGCGGGGGCGCAGGCGCTCGGCCAGGGGGGCAGGCGGATCAAACAGCGTCACAGGCGCCAGCATACGGGCCGAGCCGGCCCCGCGTGGACCGTGATTTTCTTTAGGGAGCCGCTCCGGTGCCCCCAGACCGCGCCAGAATGCGGGCATGGACGAGACAACCCTGCGGCATCAGGTGGCGTTGACGGGCTTTGCGCCCGGGGTACAGGTGCAGCACGTGCCCGGCCCGGGGCTGGTGCTGCGCGCCACCGACGGCATGGGGCGCGGCCTGGAAGTGCAACTGACCGACGAGGCCGCGCGCCTGTACGGCGAGGGCCCGGCGGTGTCGGTCACCCTGGAACGGCTGAAGCAAGCCGCCGAGGCGGGGCTGCCGGAGGCGCGGCCGGACGGCAGCTTTGAGCGGCTGGTGTTCGTGGGGGACTGAAGGGCCATGGGCCATGGGCTATGGGCCGTGAGCCATGGGGAAAGACACCTTGCCCCTTCCTGCGGTAGAGGACCTTCCATACGGGGAGCGGGGCAACCGGTCAAGACCTGCTGTTCCAGGAACCCGCGCGTCTGGGCTCAGACCTCATAGCCCATGGCCCATAGCTCATGGCTCGTGCCCCCTCTGCCCCCACAGCCACGCGCGGGCATACTCGCCCGGCTGACCGCGCAGGGCGGGCAGCGCGTCGGGGGCGAAAAACGCCAGTTCGACGCCCTCCACGCCGTCGGGGACGGGGGTGCCGTGCCACGCATCCACGCGGTAGATGGCGGTATAAAAATGCGCCTGATCGCCGTTCGGCACCGTGCGCAGCGGCGTGGTCAGCAGGTCCAGCAGGGTCGCAGCCTGCACGGTCAGGGCGGTTTCCTCCCAGACCTCGCGCTGCAGGGTGACCAGGGGCGGCTCGCCCAGTTCGCACAGGCCGCCGGGCAGGGCCCACACGTCGCGCCCGGCCAGCCGCTGCAGCAGCAAACGGCCCTGGGCATCCCGGATCAGGCCGCACGCGCCCATCAGGTTGACCGGACGGTGGCCGATCAGGGCGCGCAGGTCGGCGATGTAGTCAGGCATTGGGACGCAGTGTAGCGGCGCCCCTGCCGTGGGCGGGCCGCAGGTGCCGGGCCATTGAAGTACCTCGCCCCTCCCCCATGCCAACGTTTCAGGACAGCGCAGAAACGTTTCCATTCTCGGGGCGAGGCACTTTTTTCGGTTCTCGCTCTGCGACGCCGCTGTTCCAGCCCGCTCGGTTGATCTCAAGATCAACAGCGAGCGACTGAGAAGGGGCCATTTCAAAGGGGTGGGTTTCTCTTGAAATCCGCGCCGGGCACAATGCCCCCATGCCCGAACCCCAGGCCACCCTCCAGATCACCACCCCCGCGCAGGCGGCGGCGCTGCTGGACTTCACGTATGGGGCCCGCCTTCTGGAACAGTTTCTGAGCCCCTGCACCGCCAGCCAGGCGGCCCGCGCGCTGGGCGAACCCGCCAACCGCGTGGCCTACCACGTGGGCAAGCTGGCGCGCACGGGCCTGCTGCACGCCGATGGTCGCCAGGGCAAGGGCACGCTGTACCGCGCCGCCGCCCAGACGTTTCAGGTGCCGCGCGACCTGGTGCGGATGGACGAACCCCTGACGCTGATTGAACCGGTGATGCGCGAGATCACGGGCGCCTATGCCCGCGCGGTGCTGGGCTGGCAGACGCGACAGGACCTGGGAGCCCCACTCGGGGACACCCACCTGACGGTGAGTCTGGGGGCCACACCCGCAGCGGGCGAGCCTGCGCCAGCGGGCCCCTATCCCCCGGCCATGCGCCTGCGGGCCGTCCGGCTGACCCCGGAGCAGTACCGGCAGGTACAGGCAGCCCTGGACCAGTTGCTGAACGAACTGGAGGATGGCCCCGCACCGGACCCCGCCCAGCCGGCCACATTTGTCCTGATGAGTTTTCCCGGCCACCTGCACGGGCCCTGAGGACCGGGCCAACGCTCTCTTCCACGCCACCACACCCCACATTCAGGCCAGCCGCCCCGGCCTGGCCCAGGAGGCCCTATGTCGCAGCCGACCCCCCTGCCCGCCCCCGCCCACTCGCCCCGCCTGCGCGCTGGCCTTCGCCTGGAGCCCTACGACGCCCGCACCGCCCCGGACGCGCTGGTGGAGGCGCTGGCGGTCTTTGCCACCGCCCAGCTGCACGAACGGCAGCCGGATGATCCGGCCATTCAGCCCGGGCAGCTGGCTGCGCAGCTGCGCCATCTGCCCCCGTTCGTGAACCTTCCCGCCTGGGCCGTGTGGGACGGCGGACGCGTGGTGGCCGAGGCGAACGTGGCCCTGGTGAACCTGGACCAGAACCGGCATCTGGCGCAGGTGAACCTGGGGGTGCTGGCCCCCTACCGCCGCCAGGGCCTGGGCCGCGCCCTGCTGGCGCAGGTGACGGAGGCCGCCCACGAGGCTGACCGCCGGCTGCTGCTGCTGGGCAGCCACGCCCGGGTGCCTGCAGGCGAGGCGGCCCTGCGCCGCGCTGGGGCCACCCCGGGCCTGAGCGCGCAGGTGAACCAGCTGGCGCTGGCAGACCTGTCGCATGAACAGCTGGCGCAGTGGGCCGCCCAGGGGGAAGCGCGCGCCCAGGGCCACCGACTGGAGCTGTGGGAAGGCGAAGTGCCCGAGGCTGACATCGCCGCCTTTGCCGAGCTGACCCAGGTGATGAACGACCAGCCGCTGGGCGACCTGGACGTGGAAGACAGCACACTGAGCACCGAGCAGTTCCGCGAGGTGGAGGCGCACTTTCAGGCCTCGGGGCGCCAGCGCGTGCTGGTGGTGGCCCGGCGACCGAACGACGGCGGCCTCGAGGGCTTTACCGAACTGACATGGCACCCGGCGCGGCCGACCCTGCTGGCCCAAGGCGCCACCGGGGTGCGGCCCGAGGCGCGGGGCCTGGGGCTGGGCCGCTGGCTGAAAGCCGCTGCCCTGCAGCGCGCCCTGGCCCGCAACCCGGAGGCCCGCTTTGTGCGCACCGAAAACGCTGACAGCAACGCGGCCATGCGCCGGATCAACGAGGAGATGGGCTTCCGGCCCTACTCGACCACCACCCTCTGGCAACTGGAGGTGCCCCAGGCGCAGGCGTATCTGGCCGGGGCAGCGGGGCGCTAAGTATCTCGCGGTTGATCTAAAGATCAACCAAGCGGACTGGAACAGCTGCGCCGCAGAGCGAGGAGCGAAAAAAGGACCTCACACCGGGAATGGAAACGTTTCGGTGCTCTTCTTCAACGTTGATGAGGTGAGGGGCAAGGTCCCCAGCTAGGGTAAGCGGGGCGGCCAGGATCTTCCCGGCCGCCCCGCTTCCCCTGCCCGCTCAGGTTTCGTAGGTGCGCGCCACGCTGGTCAGGACGCTGCGGTATTCGCCCGACGTGATCAGGCCCATGGCCATGGCATGGCTGGCGGCGTTCAGGCTGTCGGCGGCCAGCACGAGGTCCACCCCGGCCTTGCGCACCTCCTCGCGCAGCTTCAGCACACCCTCGTCGCGGCTGGCTTCGGTCACGTCGCGGATATACACGGCCAGCACGCGGCTGGGATGGCGGTGGACCACCTCGGCGTAGATTTCGGGGTCCTTTTCGCCGCTGTCGCCCACCAGCACAAAGGGCAGTTCTGGAAAGCGCTCGAAAATCCGCTCAATGACGGTGTGCTTGTGCCCGCCGTGCCCGCCCAGCAGGTCCATGCCCCAGTTGCGCAGGAACATGGGCCCCAGCGGAATGCGGCGGTAGTCCAGAAACTGCCACAGCAGATCGAACAGGTTCCACGGGCTGCTGGACACGTAAAAGATGGGATTGCGGGCCTCGCCGTCGCGGGTGAGCGCGCGGTACAGGGCCCCCACGCCCGGGAACGGCAGGCGGGTACGGGCGTTGCCGGTGAGCACGGTGCTCAGCATGCGCGGCAGGCTGGTCACGTCCGACTTGAGCACGGTGTCGTCCAGGTCGCTGATCACGCCAAAGCGCGCCGCCGAGACCACCTGCACTCGGGCCACGGCGCTCACCTCGCGGCCCTCCATCTTCAGGCTCACCTGATGCCAGCCGCCCCCCAGCGGCGAACTGGGCGTGAAGTTCAGGGTGAAATAGCCGTCGCTGTCGCTGACCGCACTGACCGTGACCCCGTCCAGGGTACCCATCACCTTGACCCCGGCCACCTCGCGCGAGAGCAGGCGGCGCAGCATGTTGCGGGCGTTCTGCCAGCGGCGGTCGCCCTTGCGCGCCGGGGCCAGGGTGCGAGGCAGCAGCACGCGCCCGGTCAGCTCCACGTGCTGCGGGGTGCCCCAGCCCACGTAGGGCTGCAGAATCAGCTTGCCGCGCGCCCGGCGGGGCTGCACGTAGCCGCTAAAGGCCCGGTCCACGATCAGCACCGCCCGTTCCAGCGACGGCTGAATGGTCTTGAAAGCGGTCTTGACCAGATTCACCCGCCCAGTCTAAGCGGCGCCTGCCCCCGGTCGCGTAAAGGCCACCTTGCGCCTTTGTTCAAACCAGGGCTGAGGTCAGCGCCGCGCGGCGTCTGAGGCGCCACTGTGGTCGTAGCGGCGCCAGATCAGGCGCTGCACCACCCAGTCGCCCAGGGCCGGAAAGTGGCGCTCCAGCCACACCAGCGCGCGGTAGGGCGCGGGCACAACCGTTTCGGCACGCGGGCGCAGCAGCACGGCCGCCACAGCGCGCGCCACCACCTCGGGGCCCGGCATGGGCAGGCGGGCGCGGGCGGTCATCTCGCTTTTCACGAAGCCCGGCGCCACCAGACTGACGTGCACGCCGCTGCCCAGCAGTTCGCGCCGCAGGGCCAGCGAAAAGCCGCGCAGCCCGAATTTGCTGGCCGAATAGATGCCGTTGGTGGCCGCCAGCCCCGCCACCGAGCCGATGTTCACAATGTGCCCGCTGCCCTGGGCACGCAGGGCGGGCAGCACCAGCCGCGTGAGTTCAACTGGCGCTTCGAGATTCACCCGCAGCACCCGGAGGGGGTCGGCATCGTTCCACCACCAGCCGCGCTCCACGGTGACCCCGGCGTTGTTCACCAGCACGTCAATCCGGCCAAAGTGGGCCTGGGCAGCGGCCAGCAGCGCGCGGCGCGAGGCGTCGTCGGTGACGTCGGTGGGTACGGCAATCACCCGCGCGCCGGACGGGTCCAGGCGGCGGGCCAGGGCGTGCAGCTCGTCAGTGCGGCGGGCGGCCAGCACCAGGGCGTAGCCCAGATCGGCCAGTTCCTCGGCCGTGGCCCGGCCAATGCCGCTGGACGCCCCGGTAAGCACCACCACGGGGCGCGCAGTGGGATGGCTGGGGAGGACGGGCGCCGCAGAAGCGTTCATACGGGTGATGGTAGCCCCAACGCAGCAGCCAGAGGGGTGGACCGGGGCGCCCAGGAACCGGAAGCGGTCCCTTCCCTGCCGCCAGCGCCGCTGTTTTGTCCGTTCTTCACTTACAGCGGCGGCCCGTTCCGCCCTGGGGTCAAAACGCGGCCTCTCTCCTCCCCGCTGTCCTGAGCAGACACCGCCCAGGGTCGCTCAGCGCTTAAGAGGCGCTCTGGGTGCCGCTCAGGTCGGCGTCAGATGGGGGCGGCACACTGCACGGATGACCCCCCGATTGCTCGCCCGCACGCTGCTGGGCGCGGCCCTGCTGGGTTCGGCCGCCCCCGCGCAGGACCTCACGCTGCCGGAACTCAGCCCGCTGCCAGCCGCCCCCCGGTCCAGCGCCCCACTGGTGCCGCTGCCGGCCAGCACGGCCTCAACGACCCCCACCCCTAGCCCCACGGCCGCCAGCGCCGCAACGCCCAGCGATCCCCTGTATGCGCGGCAGTGGAACCTCAGCGCGGTCCGGCTGCCGCAGGCCTGGGCGCTGCTGCCCGGCACCGGCACTGGCGCCCGGGGCGCCCCGGTGACCGTGGCTGTGCTGGACACCGGCTACGTGCCCAGCCCCGAACTGGGCGCGCGGGCCATCAATGGCTACGACTTCGTGAGCAGCCCGGCCCGTGCGGGTGACGGCAATGGCCGCGACCCGGAGGCTCACGCGGTGGGCGAGTTCGCCTACCACAGCGAGATCATCGCCAACCTGATTGGCGCGGCGCACGATGGGCGGGGCATGGCGGGCATCAATCCGCAGGCACGGGTGGTCCATGTGCGGGTGGCAGCGGTGGACGGCACCATTGAGGTCCCGGATCTGGTGGACGGCCTGAAATGGGCCGCTGGCCTGAGCGTCCCGGGCGTGCCCGCCAACCCCAACCCAGCGCGAATTCTGAACCTCAGCCTGTACGCCGACTTTATTCCCCTGACCGGCTGCGACGCGCGGGTGCAGGCGGCGGTGGACGCCGTGACCGCCAAGGGCGCACTGGTGATTGCCGGCGCCGCCAACGACGGCCGGGACGCGGGCGGCTATTCCCCGGCCGGCTGCCGCAACGTGCTGACCGTGACCAGCGTGAACGCCGCCGGACAGCGCCCGGGCTACGCCAACTGGGGCCGCACGGTGGCCCTGGCCGCGCCGGGGGGCGACCCCACGCAGGGCATTGTGGCCAGCAGCGCTGCGGGCCCGGGCGGCGAGCGCAGCCCCAACGGCACCAGCTTCGCCGCGCCCCACGCCGCCGGGGTGGCCAGCCTGCTTCTGGGGGTACGCCCTGGCCTGAGCCCGGCCCTGCTGCGCTCGTACCTGACCCGCAGCGCCGCGCTATTCCCCGGGGGTCGCTGCGACCCCCAGCCCGAGCGCACCTGCGGCGCCGGCCTGCTGAATGCCGAAGGGGCTTTGAAGCTGGCCCTGGCCTCCAGCCTGGGGAAGTGAGGGCGGGGGCGTAAAGGGAGCACCGGGGCGCTGATCCGTTCTTGGGGGCGCAGGCAAGGGTGTTCTCTTGCCTTTGACCTGTGCTGGGAATCCACCTGGACTGCTGGTGTCTCCACGAGCGGGGGGAGGAAAACAAGATTGGGTCAAAGGCTGGAGTTGCTTCCCCCTCTTCTACGAAGCTCTTCAAGCCCCAGCGTGCCACATAAAAGGGAGGCGCAAGAGTGCCGCTCTCGTCAAGCCGCCCTGGCCAGGACGTAACGCTGTCGGTATCCGGGTCTTCTTGACCACTGCGCTGGGGAACGCGCCCGCTTCTCCGTGAAAACCGAACCACCCATCGCCCACAGCAAAGCCGCGCCCCACTTCCGGGGCGCGGCGCTCGTCTCTTTCGGCAGGTCTACAGATCGTCGTCCAGCTCGCCAGCGTCCAGGCCCTGGTCGGGGGCGCCGGCCTGGGCGGGGGTGCTCTGCGGGCGCACGAAGCGCATGTAGTCCAGCCAGGGCGGGGTGTGGCCCAACTGGCGGATCATCAGGGCAATCTGGGCGGTGTGGCGGACCTCGTGGGTCATCACGTTCCACAGCAGCTGGTCCAGGGTCACGGTGTCGCTGGCGGGGTCGTCCTGAACCAGCTTCACGCTGCGGTCCAGGTCCGGGTCGCTGTCCAGCAGGGCCTGGGTGCGCCGGGTGACTTCGCGGCTGTAGTCCAGAATCCAGTTCAGGTCGTACTGCTGCGCGCGCGGCTGCACCCAGTCGTGCGGGTACTGGCCCTGCACGCCGTCGCCCAGGGCAATGCCGTGCACCCAGTGGTCTTCCACATCGGTTACGTGCAGCAGCAGGTCCTTGATGCAATGAAACCGGTCGCCGGTCTCAATGAGGTTCCGGTCCAGGTCCGCTGCCGGCAGGGCGCGCAGGAAGTTCCACAGCTGCTCCCGCGCAGCCGTCAAGTAGGCGTAGTACTCGCGCACGTTCATGAATGACCCACAGCATACCCCGCCGCGCCGCCCCCCGGCGCCACTTGCCTGCCTTGCGGGTCTTCCAGCAGCGGCGAGAGGGCCGCCCTGACGTCCTGCACGGTCACCACGTTCACCAGGGCGTCACGCAATTCGGGGAAATCCGGCAGGTAGGCCGGCAGCACCTTGCGCAGCGGGCGCAGGGTCAGGCGCCCCGTGGGGTCAGCGTAGAACTGTTCCTGCAGCTCGGCGTGGCGCAGGGCGGTGCGGGCGCGCTGGACGGGGCCGGGGCGCTCGTCCTGGCCGGTGGCCAGCGCGCGGAAGATCCACGGGTTGCCCACCGCGCCCCGCCCGATCATCACGGCGGCCACGCCTGTGCGCGCACGCCCCCGGGCCATTTCCGGGGTCGTCACGTCGCCGCTGCCCACCACAGGCACCTTCACGCCCGCCGCCACACGTGCAATGGCGTCCCAGTCGGCCTCGCCGGTATAGCGCTGGGCACTGGTGCGGCCATGCACCGTGATCAGGGCGGCGCCCGCCGCCTCCAGACCCTGGGCCACCTCCAGGCTGCGGTCATGGTCCCAGCCCAGACGAATCTTGGCGCTCACGTCCAGCGCGGTCGCACTCTTCATAGCGCGCACCAGTTCGTAGGCCACCTCGGGGGTCTGCAGCAGGCAGGCCCCGCCCCGGCCCCGAATCTTGGGGACCGGGCAGCCCATGTTCAGGTCCAGGGCCGCCGGGGTAAACCAGCGCTCGGCGCGGGCCACGGCCTCGGCCAGCACCTCACTGTCGGCGCCGAACAGCTGCACCACGCGCCCCTGCTCGCCGGCGTAGGGGCGGCCCAGGTTCAGTTTCTCGCTGTCGCCCCCCGAGACCAGCCCGCGCGCGCTGATCATCTCGCTGACCGTCCACAGCGCGCCCTGCTCGGCGGCCAGCTGGCGCATGGGGGCGTCGCTGTAGCCCGCCATGGGGGCCAGCACGGCGCCAGGGCGCGCGAGCTGACGGGCGTAAAAGTTCGGGGCGGCGATCATCTGCGCAGGGTAGCGCACCTGCCCCCCCTGTTCGGTGAAGTCAGCCTTGGGGCTCGGCTGTGGCGGAATTCACCGCGCCCGGCTGCAGGGGGCGTATGCTCGGCTCAGTCCGGCCACACTCACCTGTATGGTTTACCCGTCCCAGCCGGACTTCGGGGAGGCCCTTTGAACGTTACGCCGCTGGCGCTGCACCACGCGCCGCTGCTCCACCAGCTGTACGCCGCGTCGCCGGGGTATTTCGAGCTCCTCAGCACGCGCCTGCCCACCCTCAGCGAAGTGCAGCGGGACGTGGAGGTGGCCCTGTTGGACCCCCGCCGCAGCCTGGAACTGCTGCTTGACGAGCGCGGCGAGGTCATTGGCAGCCTCGACTGCAAACGCGATTTCCCGGAAAGCGGCGACCTGACCATCAACCTGCTGCTGATCCGCGAGGACCGCCAGTCGCAGGGCTGGGGCCGCCGCGCGGTGCGCCACCTGGAGGGCCGGGTGCCGCCGGGCACCACGCGCATCCTGGCCAGCGTACTGGGCGACAACCCGCGCGGCGCCCGCTTCTGGGAGCGCCTGGGCTTTACGTTTACCCTGGACGCCCGCCCGGTGATGACGTGGTACGCCCGCCCGGTGGGCACCCGGCCCCCCACCCCCCCGGTGGCCACCCCGCTGCGCGCCAGTCACGATTAGGTCTGGGGACTGCCCCGCCGCGTTCTCGCCTACACTCCAAAGGGTGATCGTCAAGTACGGCGGCAATGCCATGAAAAGTCTGGAGCTGCGCCGGGCCGTGGCTGGGGAAATCGCGGCCCTGCGCGCAGAACACGCGGTGGTGGTGGTCCACGGCGGTGGCCCGGTGATTGAGCAGGAGTTGGCCGCGCGCGGCGTGCCCAGCGAATTCCGGGGCGGCCTGCGCGTGACCTCGCCCCAGGCCATGCAGGTGGTGGAACTGGCGCTGTGTGGCCTGAACAAGCAGCTGAGCCAGGACGTGGGCCGCGCCGTGGGCCTGATGGGCCGCGACGACCGCCTGCTGCAGGCCGAACTGCTGGACCCCGAACTGGGCCGCGTGGGCCGCGTGACCGGCGTGAACGCCGCGCTGCTGCGCACCCTGCTGGGCGCCGGCCTGACCCCGGTGGTGGGCTGCGTGGCGGTGGACGAGGCAGGCGAGCCCCTGAACGTGAACGCCGATACGGCGGCCGGCGCGGTGGCAGGCGCCCTGGGCGACGGCATCGTGTTCCTGACCGATGTGGAGGGCGTGTACCGCGCCTACCCCGACCCCCAGAGCCTCGCCCCCCACCTGACCCGCGCCGAGGCCGAAGCTGGCATTGAGGCCGGCTGGATCGCCGGCGGCATGATCCCCAAGGTGCGCGCGGCGCTGGACGCCCTGGACCGGGGCGCGCCCTTTGCCGTCATCGCCAGCGGCATGCGGGCCGGCGTGCTGGCCGAGGCCGCGCGGGGCGAGGCAGGGACGAGGCTAACGCCGTAGGGGCCGATGGTCTATGGCCGGGCCGATGGCGTAACGGGGGCAAGCTGCGCTGTGCTCTTGGCCCCGCACTTCAATGAAACAGAGGGTCACCCGCTCTGGTCTGGCCTTGTGCCATCTGCTCTCAGCCATCCGCCATCGGCCCAACTTTGCTGAACACCAGCGTGTCTCGCCGTCGCGCCGGGTCGTCGGCGCGCACGTCGTCGTTCACGAAGCGGGCGTCCAGGGTGTAGCCCAGGGTCTGGGGAATGCGGGCGCTGCGGGTGTTGTCGGGGTCGCAGCGGATTTCCAGGCGGGCAAAGGCCAGCGGGCCCAGGGCCAGTTCGGTCAGGGCCTGCGCGACCTCCTGGGCGTAGCCCTGGCCGGTGTGCGCCGTGGCGATCCAGTAGCCGATTTCGCCCTTGGGCACGCGCCAGTCCAGGGCGTGGTAGCCGCTGCTGCCCAGCAGTTCGGTGCCCTGGGCGTTCCACACGTGGTAGCGCAGGTTCTCGCGCGTCTCGAAGCGCTCGGCGGCGGCGTGCAGGTTCGCCTGGGCGCCTTCCAGGGTCAGGGGCGCCTGGGCCCAGTGCATCCAGCGGCGCAGTTCGGGCAGCGAGGCGTTCACGGCCGCCACCAGCGCCGGGGCGTCGGCCACCGCCGGGCGGCGCAGCCACAGGCGGGGGGTGCGGAGGTCGTCGGGAACAGGCGGCAGGGTCATCCGCGCGGCAGTGTAGAGAAAAAGGCCGGGCCACGCGCAGGCAACCCAGCCACGGCCCTGGCGTGGGCTACCCCGCAACCGGGGCTGTTCTTCCTCTCCCTGAGGCTGCTCTAGAAGTGCGTGCGGAACACGGCGGGGCGCGGCACGTGGCGGCCCTTGCCCGCTTTCTTGGCGAGGTCCAGGTCCACCAGGCGCAGCAACTGCCAGCGCTTCAGGCCAGGGTGGCTGCGCTGCTTGCTCAGCACGTGGCGTTCCAGGGCCGCGCGGTTGCCGTGCAGGGCAGCCAGCACGCGGCCTTCCCAGAACACGTCCTGGGCGCTGTCGCGGCGGGCATGGCCCTGGGGAATGGCCGAGTAACGGGACTGGCCCCGGGTCACGCCGCTCAGCAGCAGCGCGACTCCACCCAGAGCCATCAGAAGCAGCAGGATTGTCAGGAGCACATCCGCAGTGTACCCGGAAGCGGCGGTGGCGGGCGACGAAGTTTTGCACGACTTCAGGCCGCTGTCAGAAGGTGCCCCGGGCACGAAGGCGGGCCGCCTGACCCAGCGCGGCCCACCCCTGAACAGCACTTATCGTTTCAGGCGCTTGTCCTTGGGGTTCACGCCGTACACCGCGCCCCAGGGCTCGTACACGCTTTTCAGGGTGTCTTTGCTCACCACTTTGCCCTTCACCTTGATGGTGCGGGTAATCACGCTGGTCATGCCCTGCGCCGGGGTGTCCAGCAGGCGGCGCCCGCCCAGGGCCACGCTCTTGTCGGCGGTGTAGCTGGGTTTGGCCGGCGCCTTGAAGTTGGTGATCACGGGCTTACTGATGTTCACCTGCCGCCCGGTGTTGGCGCCGAAGACATCAAAGCGCAGGGTGTCGGCCGCCTTGTTCCAGCTGGCCTGGATAAACAGGTGCGCGCCGGTGTCGTTTTTCATGCGCAGGTTCTTGGCCGGGGCGTACACGGTGGCTTCAAAGCCCACGGGGTCGTAATACTTGACGCGGTGGCTGTGCTCGTGGCGCTCCACGATGGGCAACCCCGCGCTGTACAGCGCCCGGAAGATGGTGGTGCTGACCTGACAGATGCCGCCGCCGTCCTCCTTGGTGAGGGTGCCGTCGCTGATCACGAAGCCCTTCACGAAGCCGGTGCTGGCGTCAATCTGGCCAATTTCCTCGTTGAAGTTGAACACGTGCCCCGGGGCAATAAAGAAGTTGTCGAGCTTGCTGGCGCCCACCAGAATGTTCTTCTCGCGGAAACTGGGGCTGCCCGCGTAGCTGCTGCTGCCCGAAGCCACATGCCACAGCACGCCGCGCTGGGCCAACACCTGGACACTGCGCGCGGGCTCAATGCGCTTAAAGGCCACCTGCGCCGTGCCCTTGCCCGAGCGGATGGCCCGCAGCAGGTTGGCCTTGGTGGCGTCGCGGTCAAAGACCCAGCCGGTCTGGCCCTGGGCGGCCCAGCTGCCGCCCACGTTGCGGAACACGGCGGGCTTGGGCTTGCGGGCGTTCAGGGTCTTTTCGATCTTGTTCAGAATGGGCGTGAAGGTGCTGCTGACCTTGTTGTATTTCTTGCTGGCCTTCACACCGGCCGCCGGCAGCGCCCACGATTTGACGATGGCCTGCTGGCGGACCTCGCCTTTGCGGATCGACGCCTCGGTGGTCTTGAACACCAGTTTGAAGGTCTGGGCCTGCGCGCCGCCCGCCAGGGCCAGCGTGAGCAGAGGGAGAAGCATGCGCGCAGAGCGGATCATGCCTTTCAGGCTAGGGGGCGCGTGCCCCGCGCCCGTGAGGCGGACTTTGACTGCCGCTTAGCCCGCCTTCCCGGAAGGTTGAGGTTTCTGGGGCAGTCAGCCCCCCTTCAGGCGGGTGTGCTGGGGTGGCCAGATTTCAGGGAATCAGGGCTTCCAGTTCGCGCAGGCGCGCGTGCAACGTGGCCTGATCGGGCGCCACCAGATTCACGTGGCCCAGCTTGCGCCCGGCCCGCCACGCCTTGTGGTACAGATGCACCCTTGTGCCATCCAGGGCGTCAATGGCGGCCCAGTCGGGGTGCAGCGGCTGGCCGTCCGGGCCCGCCACGCCCACCACATTCACCATCGCGCAGGGCAGCAGCGGCGACCAGTCGCGCAGCGGCAGGCCCAACACCGCGCGCACCTGCGCCTCGAACTGGCTCACCCCGCCGCCGTCCTGGGTGAGGTGGCCGCTGTTGTGCACGCGCGGGGCCACTTCGTTCACCAGCAGCTCGCCGCCCGGCAGCTGGAAGAATTCCAGGGTCAGCAGCCCTTCCAGGCCCCAGCCCTCGGCCACGGCGCGGGCCAGTTCGCGGGCCCTGGCCTCGGTGGCGGGTGGGGCGGCCGGTGGGAAAACGCTGGTGCGCAGAATGCCCTGGCGGTGCACGTTCTCCACCAGCGGCCCGAAGGCCACCTGCCCGGTTGCCGTCCGCGCCACCGCCAAGCTGAGTTCGCGCTCAAAGGCCACGAGGCCCTCCAGCACGCAGGGCACGCGGCCCAGTTCGGCCCAGGCGGCGTCCAGCTCGGCAGGGCTGCTCACCCGCACCTGCCCCTTACCGTCGTAGCCCAGTTCGCTGGTTTTCAGCAGGCCCTGCCCGCCCACCTGGGCCAGGGCGCCGGGTAGATCGGCCTCCTGTTCCAGCACCACAAAAGGGGCGGTGCCCACCCCAGCCGCGCGCAGGGCTTCCTTTTCATGGGCACGGTGCTTGCTGCGCGCTAGGACCCCGGGCCCTGGGCGCACCGGCACGCGGCCTTCCAGGGCGGCCAGGGCGGGCAGGGGCACGTTTTCAAATTCCAGGGTGACGGCGTCGCACCCCGCCAGCCCTTCCAGGCCAGCCGGGTCGGTGTAGGGCGCCTGCAGGTGCCCGGCGCACAGGCGGGCCGGGGCCCCCGGGTCGGGCTCCAGCACCCTGACCCGCACGCCCAGCGGCAGCGCAGCCAGGGCCAGCATCTGCGCCAGCTGGCCGCCGCCCAGGATGCCCAGGGTGGGCTGTGCGGGGTGGGCCGTGGCCTGTGGGGCGCTCATGCCTCGCCCGCCTGGGGGTGACCGTCAAAGAAGGGGTCGTCCAGCACCGCCCCCGTCTGGGCGGCGCGGAAGGCGTCCAGGTGGGCGCGCACGGCCTCATCGGTGGTGGCCAGCAGAGCGGCGGCAAACAGGGCGGCGTTCTTCGCGCCCGCCGCGCCAATTGCAAAGGTGGCCACTGGCACCCCGGCGGGCATCTGCACGATGCTCAGCAGACTGTCTTTGCCACTCAGGGCACGCGACTGCACCGGCACGCCCAGCACTGGCACCCGGGTAAAGGCCGCCAGCATGCCCGGCAGGTGCGCCGCGCCCCCCGCCCCGGCGATGATGCAGGCGAGATTCAGGCGCTCGGCCCGCGCGCCGTAACTGGGCAGCAGCGCGGGC
Source organism: Deinococcus aquaedulcis (assembly GCF_019693445.1). Taxonomy (NCBI): domain Bacteria; kingdom Thermotogati; phylum Deinococcota; class Deinococci; order Deinococcales; family Deinococcaceae; genus Deinococcus; species Deinococcus aquaedulcis. The sequence continues at coordinate 135,227 of NZ_JAHRBL010000005.1, forward strand.
GTGCGGTGGGCGGACAGCACCCGCACCTCGTAGGGCACCCCCAGGTCACGCAGCACGGTCAGGGCGCCTTCCATCGTCTCGAAATCGCTGCGGCTGCCCATCACCACGCCCACACGCGGCGTTCCTTCTCCGGCAAGATCGGTCACGGGCTGCATCGTACCTGCCGGGGCGGGGGGCGCTGCCGGCTGGGCTGGACGGGCTGGCCCTGGCCCCGCCGCTTGCTTTACCGTGCGCGCATGGCCGCCCCGCCCCCTGCCCCCGAGTCCCATTGGCCCGACTACCCCTGGCTCTTTGCCCGCACCCGCGCGGGCCGCGCCCGGGGCCCGGACGGCGCGCGGGCGCTGCTGTCAGCCCTGGGCCACCCGGAGCGCGCGTTTGCCAGCATCCGCGTGGTGGGCACCAACGGCAAGGGCAGCACCTGCGCCATGCTGGAGGCCGGGCTGCAGGCGGCAGGCGTGCGCACTGGCCGCTTTACCAGCCCGCACCTGCACACCTACGAGGAACGCATTCGGGTGGGCGGCACCAATCTGGACCCGGCGCGCACCGCCGCCTTTATCGCCTGGGCCAAGGCGCACGCCCCCGACGCGGCTTTTTTCGACCTGACCCTGGCCCTGGCCTGCCAGGTGTTTGCCGAGAAGGGGGTGGAGGTGGCGGTGATGGAAGCGGGCGTGGGCGGCCAGAGCGACGCCACCCAGGCCCTGGACCGGGTGGCGGCGGTGGCCCTGACCAATGTGGGCCTGGACCATACGGCGGTGCTGGGTGAGACGGTGGCCGCGATTGCCCGCGACAAAGCGGGCGCGGCCCAGCCCGGCGTGCCCCTGCTGACCACCGCCCAGGGAGAGGCCCTGACCGTGATTGCCGAAGTGGCCCAGACGGTCGGCGCCCCACTGCTGACCCCGCACAGCCACCCTGAACTCTTTGCCCTACCGCGTCCCCCCGCGCTGGCGGGCGCTCACCAGGCGCAGAACGCTGCGCTGGCCGCCGCCACCCTGCGCACCCTGGGCTATGCCAGGGGCGTGGCCGCCGCCCTGAATGCGGCCCACCCCGCACGGCTGGAACGCTTTGAGCACAGCGGCAAGACAGTCCTGGTGGACGGCGCCCACAACCCCCACGCCACCCAGGCCCTGGCCCTGGCCGTGCCCCACGCCGACGTGCTGCTGTTCGGCGGACTGGCCCGCAAGGACACCGCCGCCACCCTGGCCCCACTGCTGGCGGTGGCGCCTACACGGGTCTTTACCGCCCCCGGCGACCTTGCCACGCCCCCTGCCGAATTGGCCGCCACGTTTGGCGGCGAGGCCGTACCCGATCCCGCGCAGGCCCTGGCCCGTGCACTGGCCCTGACGCCACCGGACGGCACGCTGCTGGTGGCCGGGAGCCTCTACCTGGCGGGGACGGTGCGGGCGCAAGTGGTGCCGAAGCTGGCTTGACAGCCTGAGCAACGGCCCGTATACTTCCTTCCGCTCTGGGTCGTTAGCTCAATTGGCAGAGCAGCTGACTCTTAATCAGCGGGTTGTAGGTTCGATTCCTACACGACCCACCAGACAGAAACGGTGCTTCAGGCGCCGTTTTTTCTTTGGCCCGACGTGAGCCCTCAAAGATTCGCTCGGCGGCCAGGAAGCGGCTTCCGTGCTCTGGGCGGAACCGGCAAAAGGGGAAAGCATGACCAATTACCATACGCCTGATGAGCCACTGCCTGCCTTCCAGACCCTCAAGGAAGCGCAGCCCATGGCCCGGACAGAGGCAACGGACGCGGACGTAGAGACGTGGGTCATGGAACAACTTCAGGCCGACAAAAGAATTCTTGATCTGCTCGCCACGCTCTAAGCCATGTCGCTTCCAGGGCGCTATTTTTACCGTTACCAGGGCTAGGACTATCCATCTGCGGCGTTTGTCCACCTCGTGCACGACAGCATTCTCAGGGTGTCCCCAGGCCGCTCCGGGGTGGCGCACCCGGGCGTGATTCAAAGCGCGACGGCCAAAGCCACGGACAGCGCGTTTGCCGAGGACGCTTACGCCACCCTCTTCACGAAAGTCGCCGCTATTGGCTACACCCTGGCCCATGACCATGGGTTCAGTGACGGCAACAAACGCACGGCGCTTCAGGTCATGCTGCTGACACTGAAACGCAATGGGCTGCAGGCCAGCCCCAGCGAGCGGGAGGCCGCCACCAACACCATGATGGTGGCGATGGGCCGGCTGGACGTGGCCGGGCTGCGGGTAGCCCTGATGCTCTGGTGCGGGATTGACCCGGCCGATGCCGAAGCCTGACCAGTGAACGGGGAGGCGTGGCTGCGCGGCCTATGTCTCCTCTTTCACTGGACGAGAAGCGGTCTCAGCCTCTGATAGGTCTCCCCTTCCAGAGCCTCACGGCGCCCCAGGCGGCCAGCCCGGCGCCCAACGCTGCCCCCAGGGCCACCACGCCAGTACGGGCGGGGTCTGTGCCGTACGCAGGCCCGTAGATCGTCCAGGCCAGGGCATACAGCGCAAACAGCAACAGCCCCAGCGCGCACAGGCCCAGGAGAACGGCCAGCACGCGCCGCACGGCTTTCGTCCGCCGGTCAGGGGCTACCTCATTGCGGCCCATAACACCCCCGAGCCGATCAGCGCCAGCACGCCCCCCACGGTCAGCATCCAGCGCGCCCAGGGGACCCGGCGAACGAGGAACGCCACGAACAGCAGCGCGCACGCCAGGGCGAAGACTTCCCACGGGAAGGCCGGGCCATAAGACACGATCACGTCCAGGCGTGAAGTGTAGTCGGTGGGCACGGTGGGCGGGCCACTCATGACTTTGTTTCCCGCATCAACATGACTGCTCCCCAAGTGCTTAAAAGAACACCGAGTCCGCAGAGGGCAACACGCTGCACTGCACGGCCCAATTCTTTTTCACTGTTGCTGTAGTACGCCATGGTCAGCACCGCGTCCAGAGAGAAATAGACCGTCCCCAGAAAGAGGCAGACTGCCCCGAAGATCAGCAGCGTCGCAGCAAGAGGCTTCACGCCGACTTTGCTCATTCCTTGGCCTGCAAGGCGGCGCGCACCCGAAGGGCCGCCCGCACAATCACCCGCACAGGCCACGGCAGAGGCGGGCCGGAGAAGGTGGGGCCGAGCCTCACAGCCGCTTCGGTCCCTGGCAGGCTTCAACCCCTTAAAGGCTTGCCCCCTTGGCCGGGTCTGTCGCGCCCCTGGTTCCACCGCATCAGGCCCACGCCCGCCACGGTCAATGCGCCCCCTGGCACAACGCCACCAAACGGGGCAGACGTGTGGCCCTGGAGTGCAAGGTCAAGCCCGGCCCACAGCAATAGACCCAGCCCGGCCAGCAGCATTAAGGCCCCCAGGACGCGCACGGCCTACTTTCTCCCTTTGCCGGGCTTCCAGGTTGCGGCGCTCAGCAGCACGGCGGCCCCCACACTGGCCACCCCCACCCCGACGCCCGCGCTGGGCATGGCAAAGGCCAGGGCCAGGAACGCCGCCCCCAGGAAGACCACAACAGACCGGCGGTCCGTTCCCCGAGAGCGCCGGTACGCCACCGCGCCCAGCACGAAGGCCAACACCGCCGCGCCCACGCGCCACACTTCCGGGGCCAGGGGCGGCAGGGTCACGGCCAGGACCGCACCCACCATGACGCCCACCCCCAGCAGGCGATAGACGGTTATGGCCGGCCGCCCCTGCCGCCGGTCCTGCGCCTGTGCCAGCGGGCCAGCAGTTCCACTGTGCCTACAGCGAACAGAAAGGCCCCCCCGGCTGCCGCCCAGACAGGCAACTGCAGGGCTTCGAGGACATAGCGTGCCGGCAGATACAGCACCAGGAACACAGCGAAGCGCCCCAGGAAGAGCAGCGCCTTCACGCAGGCCACCCAGCCTGAGGCTGTCGACTCCGCAACGCGGCTCGGCCCAGTGCCAGCGCACATGGCAGGGCCAGGGCAACAATCACCAATGCTGTCCAAAAGACCGAGTCTCCCTCGCGTATGCTCAGCGCCGCGTACACCAGGCCAAGCAACGTCATAGCGATGCAAAGCCCGCAAAACAGCCATAAAGAGGCAATCCCCAGCCACCAAAAGACGGTTTCCACGATCCTGTCGCTGAGTTTCTGCCAGATCAGAAGGGCGGCCAGGAGCAGACCTGCGGCGAGAACCCCTTGCCTGGCACTCCCCTGTTGTATGGCGCCCATTAAAGAGGTCATGCCAAGACCTAAACACCCTCCGGCGAGCGTAGCCTTCATGCCCACGTACCCACCGGTCTGCCCATTTCCACCTTCAGGTGCAGACCTGGCCCTGCGAGGCTGGCGGCTCATAGGGTCAAGCCCTTTCGATCCCTACCCCTGCCACCGTTAAGGGGGCAAGGCAAGCTCTGGCAAGTCTGGTCCAGTGCGCTGGCAAGGTCGGCCCGACGCCCGCGCCTTTTGTTGGGACGGGCCTGCACGTTCGCCCGCACGTGATCAGTCATGCAGGCATCTTGACACTTCGCACCTATGCACAGCCGCCTGCATTCAACATCAGACTCTGCCGACTCTCCTTGAGCCGCCAGCAACGCTCCTCCCACCAGGTTTCCGCGTGGATGCAGGGGAGTGTGGCCTACGCGGCCAGCTGCCACACACGTGACCTTCTGCGTGGCATCAATGAAAGCTGAAGCTCCGCACAGGGCTGGAGCTTTGTGCTCGCCGCCTAAAGAGGCCCCTAGGCCTGGCCGCCATCTGCGCCAAATTCGTGGCCTCTGGCGAAACGGATTCTTTCTCTTGTAAAGCCTCCTGTCATTCGTTGGCGCCTGGTCTGTCTCTTCAACCCCTCCGCTGCCCACACGCCCACTTGGCGGTTCCACGCTCTTGCCCTTCATTCCTTCTTCAGCCCGTAGCCGCGCCTACGCTCTGGGTGGGCAGGGGGTGGTGTGCTGGGGCCCATGACGTACGCCCCGGACGGCAGCACCACCCAACGCTTTATGGCCGCGCTTCAGACCGCCGAGAACACCCGGCAGTTGGACGACCTGCTGGCCCTACACGCCCCAGAGGTCACGCTGCGTAACCTGAGCGCGCACAGCTGGCAGGGCCTGGACGGCGCGCGCGAGTTCTGGCAGACCTACCTCGACAACTTCGCGCAGGTACACAGTGAATTCTCCCGCAGCCACGAGGAAGGCGGCCTGGGCGTGATGGAGTGGGAAACCACCGGGCAACTGGCTGGCGGGCGTGACGTGGCTTACCGGGGCGTGAGCCTGATTGACGTGCAGGACGGCCGCGTGACGGCCTTCCGCACCTACTACGACAGCGCGGCGTTCGTGGCCCCGGCAGCGGAATAGTCCATGCCCCCGCGCCGGGTACACTGCCTGACATGTTGCTGTACGGGCGGAATCCGGTGCTAGAGGCGCTTCGCGAGGGGCGCGTGAGTGAGGTCCTGGTCGCGCGGGGCGTGGAAGAGGCGCTGGTGGCGCAGCTCAAGGCCACGGGGGTCCGGCTGCGCTTTGCGCCGCGCATTGAACTGGACCAGCTGGCGGGCACCACCGCCCACCAGGGCCTGCTGGCCGAAGTCGAGGACCTGGCGTGGGGCAGCGTGGACGACATTCTGGACCTGGCCGAGCAGCGCGGCGAGGACCTGCTGATCGTACTGCTGGACGGCATTACCGATCCGCGCAACTTTGGCGCGATCATCCGCAGCGCCGAGGTGCTGGGTGCGCACGGCGTGGTGGTGGAAGAGCGCCGCAGCGCGCCCCTTTCGCCGGTGGTCGCCAAGACCGCCGCCGGGGCCACCAGTTACCTGCCCGTGGCCCAGACGAAGAACCTGCCCCGCCTGATTGACGCCCTGAAAAAAGAGGGGGTGTGGGTCTATGGCGCGGCCGGCGAGGCCGCCCAGGACGTGCGCCAGCTGGATTTCAGCGGCAAGGTGGCCCTGGTGATCGGGGCTGAGGGCGAGGGCATGCGACGCCTGGTGCGCGAAAAATGCGACGCCCTGGTGAGCATTCCGGTGCGCGGGCGGGTGCAGAGCCTGAACGCCTCGGTGGCGGCCGGCATTCTGCTGTTTGAAATCACCCGGGGCCGCGCGTGACCGCCGGACCCGGGCCAGTGCACACCCTGCGCAGCGAGCACTTGACGCTGGAGGTGCTGCCGGGCCTGGGCGCCAGCGTGCTGAACCTGCGCGCGGCGGCCGGGGTGCCCGTGCTGCGCGCAGTAGACCCCGGCACCGTGCAGACCAGCAGCCAGTGCGCCAGCTTTCTGCTGTTGCCCTACAGCAACCGCATCCGCGACGCCCGCTTTTCGTTCGGGGGCCAGGAGGTGCAGCTGCGGCCCACCACCAAAAATGGGCTGGCCCAGCACGGCGACGTGCGCAACCGGCCCTGGCGGGTGGCCGAAGCCAGCGCCTCGCACCTGCGCGCCACCTTTGATAGCCGCGACTTTGCCGACGTGAACTGGCCCTGGGCCTTTACCGCTGCCGTGGACTACCGCCTGCACGGCCCGCACCTCGACACCACCGTCAGCCTTGTGAATGCCGACACCCGGCCCATGCCGGCCGGACTAGGCCTGCACCCGTACTTTGCCCGGCAGGCGGGTGCCGGGGGCGTAGACCCCACGCTGGATGTGGACGCCGAACTGCTCTACGACACCGATGAACGCCAGTTGCCCCTGGGGGCCGCGCGGCCGGTCACCCCGGCCGAGGACTTCCGCCGTCCCGTGCCCGTGGGTGAGCGCCAGATTGACGCCACCTACACCGCCTGGAATGGCGTGGCGCGGCTGGATTGGGGCCGCCGGGCCCTGACCATCACCGCCGACAACGTGTATTCGCACCTCGTGGTGTTCACGGCGCCGGACGGCAGCCTGGCCTTAGAGCCGGTCTCGCACGCCACCGACGCCCTCAATCTGGCCCCGCGCGGCGTGGACGGCACCGACCTGCGCGTACTGAGCCCGGGGCAGACCCTGGCCGGCACCGTGCGTTTCACGCTAGAGGGCGACTGGTCGGGCGAGTAAAGGGTGGTCCCGCAAGGTGGGGAGAGGGTTGGCGCTCGCCAGAAGGGCCGCGTCTGAGGGGGGGTGTTGAAGGTGACTCCCACTCCCGCTGGCCCCAAAGAAGCCCCCGCGCCTCCAGGTGAGGAGAGGCGGGGGCTTTCCCTTCCCTCCCTTCAGCTGGCGGTGGCCAGCAGCACGCCGTGGTCGTCGCGCAGTTCGAACAGGTGACGCTGGTCGCGGGTCTGTAACCAGCGCAGGGCGTCAAGCAGATCGTCGGTTTCGCGCACCACCTCAGGCGGCTGGGTCTCATGGCCCCGCCACACAATGCGGTAGGCACGGCGGGGAGCCGGGGGCTGCCAGCGTTCCCCCTCGTCTTCACGAACAAAGGCTCTGGACATCCCTTTAATCTGCACCCGGCCGGTGAAACCAGGATGGGCGGCGGCTGAACGTCAGAGCAGAACCCGGAGGGCTTAAGGGGCCGTTGTTGAGCCCCCGGGTGGAACGGGCAGCCGCTGTCAGGGCAGGTCCGGCACGGTGGCGCGCGGCACCAGGGTCATGCGGGCCTCGCGGGTTTCTTCACCCCGCAGGTAGGTCAAGACCACCGTTTCGCCAATCTTCAGGCGCCGAATGGCGTTAATGACGGCGTTGGCGTCACGGGTGCGTTCGCCGTTCACCCGCACGATCACGTCGCCCAGACTCACCAGATTCTGCTCGCGGTCCCGCACACTGCCGCGCAAACCGGCGCGCTCGGCGGGGCTGCGGCGGGCCACTGCGTCCACCACGCCGCCCGGCGGGTCGGTCAGGCCGCTGTGCAGGGCGTCGAAGAACAGACCCACCACCGGTACGTCGCGTTTCTCGCCGCCCCGCAGGGCAGCGATCAGCTCGTTGCCTTCCACCACCGGCACCGCGTAACTGCGCCGTGTCTGCCCGCTGCCGTCCACGCTGATGTAGCTCACCACGCCAATCGCCTGCCCGTTACCGTCCAGAATGGGGCCGCCGCTGTCGCCGGGGGCCAGGGGCGCGGTCATCTCCAGGGTGCCCCCCGGAAAATCGGCGCGGGCCGAGGCCGCGTTCAAGCGCAGCAGCTGGCCCCGGCGCGGCTGCAGGAAATCGCCGCCGCTGTTGCCAATGGCCAGCACCGTCTCGCCCACGCGCGGCGCCCGGGTGGCCAGCTTCAGGAAGGGAAAGCCCTCGCCGCCGCGCACCGTCAGCAGCGCCACATCGTTGTTGGCATCGAAGGCGGTCACCCGCGCCGGGTAGGACTCGCCCGACAGGGTGCGCACCTGAAACAGCCGCCCCCCGCTGACCACGTGGTAGGCCGTGAGCACCTGCCCGCTCGCGCTGATAAAAAAGCCGGTGCCAATGCCGGCGTTGCGGGTATCGGGGTTCACGCTTTCCACACGCACGGTGGCGGGGCGGCTGCGCTCGAACAGCGCCTGCGTCTGGGCCGGCAGCGCGCGCGGCGGGGCCGGCAGGGTCCCCTGCGTCACCGGGGCGGGCGGCGCGAAGGGCAGATTGGCGTCTGGCAGCAGGTAGGCGGCCAGCGCCAGCAGCAGCAGAACCGGAAGCCAAGGCGAGGCGCGCACGCGGGCAGTGTAGTGCGCGGGCTGGGGGGCTACGGTAGCGAAAGGCACGGGGGCCGCGCCACGCGCCGGTCTGCCCCTGACCCTCTACCCTGGGGGCCATGCGTTTCTGGCTGCTGAAATCGGAACCCGAGGTCTTTGGCTACCCGGACCTTGAACGGGCCGGGCGCGAGCCCTGGAACGGGGTGCGCAATTATCAGGCCCGCAACTTCCTGCGCGAGATGGCCGCCGGCGACCTGTGCCTCTTTTACCACTCGGCAACCATGCCGCCGGGGGTGGCAGGCGTGGCGCGGGTGGTGCGCGCGGCCTACCCGGACAACCTGCAGTTTGACCCCCAGAGCCCCTACCTGGACCCCAAAGCCACCCCGGAAGCCCCGCGCTGGAGCATGGTTGATGTGGCCCCGGTCCAGGCCCTGGCGCGGCTGGTCACACTGGATGACCTGCGGGGCCTGTCCACCTGGGCGGATTCGCCGCTGCTGGCACGTGGATCACGCCTGAGCGTGCTGCCGGTCAGCCCCGAGCAGTTTGAGGCGGCGCTACAGGCCGCCGACACGGCGCTGGCCCATTTGCCTGGACCACCCCCCCCGCCGGCCCTTTGACGCGCTTTTCCAGGGGCAGTACAGTTGGGCGTTTACTCACAATTCGTCTGATGTTGATGGATATTTCACGGCAGAGCTGGAGGCCGTCACATTAACGTCAGATAAAGAAAGGGAGGATGCCCTATGGAATTGCTGCTGGCTTTCATGGTCATTGTGGTGTCATTACTTCTGGCGGCGTGGCAGGGTGGCCCCAGTCGCTCGCCCCGCTCCAAGCGCTAGGCGGCGCGCGCCGTATCCTGGGCGGCATGAGCCCTGGCCTGAAACTCCTCTTGATCGTGCCGCACCCCGACGACGAGGTGTACGGCGCCGCTGGCACCCTGATGACGCATCTGGCGGCCGACGAGCCGTGCGGTCTGGTGACCCTGACCCGGGGCGAGGCCGGGCGCACCCTGGGCCTGTGCGACTCACCCGAAGCCCTGGCCCGCATGCGCGAAGTGGAACTGGCCGCCTGCCTGGACGTGATTGGCCTGACGCGCCACCCGGGCAGCGTTTTTGAGCACCACCACTTTCCCGACAAGTATCTGCAGGACCAGCCCTTTGCGCCGCTGGTGGACACGGCGCGCGAGGCCATGATCCGCCTGCGCCCCGAAATCGTGCTGACCTTTCCCCCCAACGGCAGCAACGGCCACCCCGACCACGTGACCACACACCGCGCCGTCAAGGCCGCCTGGGACGCGCTGCCACCCCAGGAACGCCCCCAGCTGTGGTACTACGCCAGCGACGTACCGCCCGAGCACGAAGCCCTGCGCGCCGAGTGGCTCCCGCCGAATGTGCGCCACGATGTCAGCGCGCACGTGACCCGCAAGCTGCAGGCCATCGCCTGCCACCGCACCCAGGCCCTGAGCACCGTGGACTTTATTCGTAAGTTCCCCCAGCGCATCACGGAAGAGACCTTCCACGCCGTGGGCCTGGGGGAAACCGGGGCCTAAACGCTGGCCAGAGGGAGCAACTCCCCCTTCAGGTAAAGCCGCGTTGTCAGAGCACTGACAGAGCCCCTCCCCCCGCTACGCTTCGGGGTCCGGCCACTCGCTCACCGGGATAAAGGTCAGGCCCTCGCCCTCGGTGGCGGTCACGCGGTAAGCGCGGTCAAAGCGCACCAGCAGTTCGCCCCGGTCTAGGTGGCGGGGCGAAACAATGGGCTTGCGGAAGAAAAAGGTGCCGTCTTCCTCGGCGGCGATGTGCGCGCCCTTGGTAAACCGCACCTCCACTTCCTCGCCGTGGGGTTGCGTGCGCACCCGCACGCGGAACACCTGGGGGCTGTCGGTTTTAACATAGGGGTTGGGAGGGCGGCGGCGCAGGCGGAACATGGGGTGATTGTGCGGGCCGCGCCGCACCCGGCACAAGGGCGGCGCGGCCCGCACGGCCGCGTATGGAAACTGTAGGGCGCGGGTGGATAGGCTGCGGGGCATGGAACCGGAGGGCACGCCGATCACGCACGAGTTGCAGCGGGCGTGGCGGCGCATGCTGCTGCTGGGCCTGCCGGTGGTGCAGCTGTCGGTGGTGGCGGCAATGGTGTTTGCCCGCCCCGACCCCTGGGACACCTTCTACGACCCGCCGCTGTACCTCGCCATGTCGGCGCTGCTGGTGGGCTGCTGGCTGGCGGTCGCGCGGTCGTGGGGGTCCATTCGCCAGATCACCCTGATCGTCACGGCGGGCAGCGGCCTCTTTCTGAGCGTCAAGCTGCTGCTGCTGGGCTTCGTGCTGCGCGACCCCTACGCCCGGGTGCTGGAGGTGCTCGAAACCCTGGTGTGGCTGCCCACCGTGATCACGTGGACCATGCTGACCGATCTGGCGCGGGAAGTGCGGCGGGTCCTGGGGGCGCTCCTGTGGGCGGTGGGTGCCTGCAGCCTGATCATCGTGCTGTGGCCGGTGGCGCAGGGGGAGGGCATCCCGGTGGATCTGGCGCGGGCGCTGCTGCAGATCAACCTGTCGGCGGCGGTCAGCCTGTACGGGGCATCTTTTTTTATGCAGCGCAACGACGCCCTGGGGCGGCTGCACGGCGAGCAGCGGGTCTTGCAGCAGCTGGTGTACACCGACCTGCTGACGGGCCTGCCCGGGCGCGTGCGCCTGCACGAGCATCTGGAGCGGCTGGCCGCCCAGCAGACCCCCTTTGCGGTGCTGTTTGTGGACGTGGACGCCTTCAAGGTGATCAACGACACCCTGGGCCACGCAGCCGGCGACGACCTGCTGCGCGGACTGGCGGGCGAACTGCAGCGCCTGGCGGGGCCAGCGGCGCAGGTGTACCGCCTCAGCGGCGACGAGTTCGTGGTGCTGCTGCCCGACACCCGCGAGCCCGAAGCCCACGCGCTGGCCCAGCACCTGCTGCAGGCGCCGCTGGAACCCAGCCGCCGCGTGGGGGTAGACGCCACGGTCAGCATTGGCCTGAGCCTGTATCCCGACGACGCCCAGCACCCCACCGACCTGCTGCGGCACGCCGACAGCGCCATGTACGCGGTCAAGCGTGCCGGGCGGCGGCAGGTGCGGCGCTACCACCCGCAGCAGGACGCCGCCACCGAACGCTTTCAGGTGCTGGCCCGCGACCTGGGCCACGCCCTGGCCCGCTCTGAACTGTCCCTGCGCTTTCAGCCCATCTACCGCCTGCGCGACCGGCGCCTGGTCAAGGCCGAGGCGCTGCTGCGCTGGACTCACCCCCAGCTGGGCCCGGTGCCCCCGGGCGAGTTCATTCCGGTGGCCGAACGGGTGGGCCTGATCATGCCGGTGGGGGCCTGGGTGCTGCGCGAAGCCTGCCGGGCGGCGCGCGGCTGGCCGGGCGTGCGGGTCAGCGTGAATGTGAGCCCGGTGCAACTGCTGCAGGGCGATTTCGTGGCGACGGTGCGTGAGGCCCTGGACCACACGGGGCTGCAGGCCCGGCGCCTGGAACTGGAACTCACCGAAACCGCCGTGCTGTACGAGGACGACCGGGTGGCGCGCACCCTGCAGGACCTGCGCGAGCTGGGCGTGCGCATCAGCATTGACGACTTTGGGTCCGGGTATTCCAATCTGGCGCGGCTGCGCGTCATGCCCATCACCGGGGTCAAGCTGGACCGCTCGATCACCGCCGGGCTGTCGGACCACGAGACGGGCGGCTTTGCCCACGCCCTCACGCGGGCCGCCCTGGACATCGCCGGGCACATGCGCGCCGAACTGACCGCCGAGGGCATTGAAACCCAGGCCCAGCTGGAGGTGCTGCGCACCCTGGGCTGCCCGCTGGGCCAGGGCCACGGCCTCTGCCCGCCGGTCACCCCTGCTGAACTGGACGCCCTGCTGGCCGCACCCCAGCCCGAAGTCCCGTCTGGTTCCTGAGGGAAGGCCGCGTAGGGTGAGGCAAACAACGGCGCTCGGCTTCAGAGAGGCGGCGTCACCCGGGCCCCTCCTGCCACCAACCAAAGATTGCTGGCTCAACAGCTGGCCCAGCCAGAGACCACTCCCCCTCTCCTACACTTCGCGCAGCAGGCGGGTCAGAAGTCGCACGTGATCGGGCCAGCGGTCCAGGCGCACGTGTTCGTGGGCGGCGTGGGCCCCGTCGCCGGGGGCGCCCAGGCCGTCCAGGGTGGGAATGATGGGCGCTGTAAAGTTGCCGTCGCTGCCGCCGCCCACCACCGCGTGGGGCAGGTCAAAGCCCAGGTCATGGGCCACGGCGCGGGCCTGCTCGTACAGGGCCAGGGTGCCGGGGCCCTGCTCGAAGGGCGGGCGGTTCAGGCCGCCCGACACGGCCACCTGCACGCGGGGGTCGCTGGGGCGCCACGCGCGCACGGCGGCGTCCAGGCGCTCGGCTTCGGCCAGGGTGCTCACGCGCAGGTCCACCTGTAAGGTGCAGTCGGCGGGAATCACGTTCACGGCGCTGCCGCCCGCAATCAGGCCGACGCTGACGGTGGTGCCGGCCGCCGGGCGGGCCAGAGCCTGCAGGGCCAGCACCGCCTCGGCCGCCGCTGTAATGGCGCTGGCGCCTTCCTCGGGCTTGTTGCCCGCGTGGCTGGCCACCCCGGTGAAGGTCAGCGTAAACGAGCCTGTGCCCTTGCGCCCGGTTTTCAGGGCGTGGGTGTCGGCCACCGGGGGCTCCACCACCAGCGCGGCGCGGCTCTGGTGGGCAGCGGCCTCAATATGGGCGCGGCTGGTTTCGCTGCCGGTCTCCTCGTCCGGTGAGAGCAGCACCGTGATGCCGCCGCGCGGCCACGCCCCGCCCAGGGCCCGCAGCGCGTGAAACAGGCCCACGATGCCCGCTTTCATGTCGTAGGTGCCGGGGCCGTACAGGCGCTCGCCGTCCACCCGCAGGGGCATGGCCGCCAGGGTGCCGTGGGGCCAGACCGTGTCGGCGTGGGTCAGAACCAGCAGGGGGGGCCGGGTGCCGTCCACCCCAAAGTGAAAGACACGGGTGCCGCCGCCCAGGGCGTGGGTCTGGGCGCCCAGGTCGCGCGCCCAGCCTTCCACCACGTTCATCACATGCGCCACCGCCAGCGGGTCGCTGGATGGCGATTCGATCTCCACGAGCTGGCGCAGATCGGCCTGCAGGGCCAGAGGGTCTATATCGGGGGCGTGCGGGGTCATAGCGGCATGCTAGCGCGCGGCAAAAGGCGCCCCGGGTGAAGGGACGCCTGAAGAGAACAGTGGCGGCACTCAGCTGAGCAGGGCCACCTGCTGCGGATCGACCTTGAGTTTGGCACTGCCCTTGAGGTACAGGTCGTGCAGGGCTTGCTTGCCAAACAGGCGGGCGAGGCGGGTGCTGGTCATTTCAACGGTACGGCCGGCAAACTTTAGACGAACAACATCAAAGGTGCCGGGAACCCAGGTGCAGGACAGCTCTTGCATGGCAGACCTCCAGAGGGACGATGAAGAGGAGTAAAAACCAGGGACGTCGGCGGACAGTCAGGGTGCGGCGCACACCGACAGAAGAGGAGAGACAGACCGGATTGGGCCGGTACAGTCAGAGTAAAGTAAGGTTCTTTGGAAATAGAGAGACTCGTTCCACTCCGCCTTGAGCGAGTCATCATGAATGGGAATTTTTCCCGTTTGGAAGCGCTTCTATAGGGTGCGGGGCCACAGAGTGAGGGGCGTAGGAGAGATGGATGCTGAAGGCCTCTGGGAGTGAAGGCAGAAGGCAAAGGGCATGGCCTCACCTTGTCCATTGCGGGATGACACCCCACCAAGCCTATTGAAGAAAGGTCCATCATCAAAGTGGCGAGCAGAGATCACGGGCCCGGGCTGGATTCTCGGCGCCTGCCACAGGTCCTGGGGACGCCCTTCAGCCGCCGACAGCTGCGTTTCGCTGACCCTCCACCCATTTCTGGACGCCGCCACGCCCCTGCCCGCCCAGGCCGGACAGGCGACTCGGCCCAGGCGGGCGCGGTGTGCTTGACTGGGGGCCATGACGCAACCAAAGGCGGCCCAGCCCGGCCCAGAGACCCTGCTGAGCCTCTCGTTTCCCTCGGATCCCCAAATCAGCCCGGACGGCCAGCGCGCCGCCTTTGTGCTGACGCGGGTGGAAGAAGACGACCCCCGCAAGCCCGACGCCGCCTTTGCCAAGCCGCGCTACAAGGGTCAGATCTGGCTTGCAGACGCGGCAGGCACCCGCGCGCTGACACACGGCGAGGGCCGCGACGGCTCGCCGCGCTGGTCGCCAGACGGCCAGACGCTGGCGTTTACCCGCAAGGCGGGCGAGGGCGGCGCGCAACTGTACCTGCTGCCGCTCTCGGGCGGGGAGGCGCGGCGCATGACGCACTTCCGGGGCGGCGTGCAGGACCTGCAGTGGAGCCCAGGCGGCACCCACCTCGCCTTCCTGAGCACCGCTGACGACGAGGACAAGCGCGACGAGCGCGGCGAGGCCCGGATCATCACCAAGCCGCGCTACCGCTTTAACGGCCGCGACTGGCTGCCCGAACGCCCCGCGCGCCTGTTTGTGCTGCACGTGGAGAGCGGCGAGGTGCGCGAGTGGTACGCCCCCGAGGTGGAAATCAGCGGCGTGACGTGGCTGCCCGGCGGTGAGGGCGTGCTGTTCGTGGCCCCCCAGAGCGAGCGCCACGGCGCCCAGTGGCAGGACGAGGTGTGGCAGCTGGACCTGAACGCGGCCGTGCCCCGGCAGGTGACCGCGTGGAATTCGGCGGTGCAGGCGGTGGTGCCGCACCCGGACGGCCAGCGGTTCGTGCTGGTGGGCCGCCCCGAAGGCCAGGGCAACACCGAACACGCCCACCTGTACCTGCTGCCCCTGCAGGGCGGCGCGGCCCCGCAGCGCCTGGACGCCGGGCACGATGCCCCGGTGGGCAACCTCGTGGGCGGCGACTGCCACGTGGGCGCCATGCCCGCCAAGCCCACGTGGCTGGACGAGCGCACGCTGCTCTTTTCCTCGACGGTGCGCGGCAGTTGCGGGCTGTTCACCGCCACCGTGGACGGCGAGGTGCGCCCCCACGACCACGACCCGCACACCGTGATCGCGGCCTTTACCGCCCGGGGCGGCGGCGTGGCCCTGATCCGCGAGCGCGCCGACCGCTTTCCCGAGGTGGAAGTGAACGGCGTGGCGGTGACCGATCTGCACGCAGCCCTGCCTTTCCCGGTGCTCTCCCCCACCCGCGTGACCTTCCCCACCGAACTGGGCGAGGGCGAAGGCTGGGTGCTGCGCCCGGCGGGCGAGGGGCCCTTTCCCGCGCTGCTGAACATTCACGGCGGGCCCCACACCGATTACGGCCACGCCTTCATGCACGAATTCCAGCTGATGGCCGCGCGGGGCTACGGCGTGTGCTACAGCAACCCGCGCGGCAGCGTGGGCTACGGGCAGGCCTGGGTAGACGCCATTCACGGCCGCTGGGGCAGCGTGGACATGGACGACCTGCTGGCCTTTTTTGACCGCTGCCTGGAGGGTGACTCCACCCTGGACCGCACCCGGACGGCCGTGATGGGCGGCAGTTACGGCGGTTACATGACGAACTGGATTACGGCGCACACCCCCCGCTTCCAGGCGGCCATCACCGACCGCTCCATCTGCAACCTGATCTCGTTCGGGGGCACCAGCGACATTGGCCTGCGCTTCTGGGACGACGAACTGGGCCTGAACTTCCACCGCCGCGCCGACGCCCTGAAGCTGTGGGACCTGAGCCCGCTGCAGTACGTAGAGAATGTCCAGACCCCCACCCTGATCGTGCATTCGGTGCTGGACCACCGCTGCCCGGTGGAGCAGGCCGAGCAGTGGTACGCCGCCCTGACCCTGCACGGCGTGCCGGTGCGCTTTGTACGCTTTCCCGGCGAGGACCACGAACTGAGCCGCTCTGGCCGCCCCGACCGGCGACTGGTGCGCCTGAACGAGTATCTGGAATGGCTGGACCAGTGGCTGAAGGTCGAAAAGACAGCGCCAGAAGTGGTGGGGGCCAGCTGAACAGGCTGAGCTGACCGTGGTTGTTGGGTCGTTCTACTTGGGACGTTTCTGGCTCAGATGAAGTTTTTCCGTTTGCCCTCTCCCCCCAGCCTCTCCGGGTCTGGGGGGAATTTTCTGCTGTGGCCCGGCAAACGTTTCTGCCGGCGTTCGCTGAGCTTTTCCAGCACGGCACGCGCCCGACCTTGACGCCGTCCTTTGCCCTTGCCTAGTGGTCTGTGTGCTTCGCCCCAAAAGCAGGTGCGCTTCCGTTGACGCACCAAGATGAGCGAGGAGCTGCCCCCAAGCGGGTGGCGCCATGTTCGGCGGCCTCGTCTGGACCTGGGTGCTCATGGGGCCCTGGCATCCTGATGTGGACCAGAGCCTCGCCTTGTCACAACGGAACGGCGAGGGCGTCAAAGCCACTTAGCCGTTCGCGCGCCCCACATCCTGCTTCCCCAGCTGTTCCCACACCCTACAACCCACGTCCCACACCCTTCTTCACCACGCGCTCGTACACCGCTTCCAGCGCCTGTGCCCGCACCGGCAGGTCGTAGCGGGCGGCGCTGGTCCGGGCGCCGCGCTGCAGCGCCGGCAGGCGCGCCGGGGCCAGGGTGTCCAGCAGCCCGCCTGCCAGGGCCTCGGGGGTGGGCTCGCGCACGGTGCCGTTTTCGCCCTCGGTGATCAGGTCCAGGGCCGCCGGGCTGCGCGCCGCCACCAGCGGGGTCCCCGAAGCCAGGGCCTCGATCATGCTCATGGGCAGCACCTCGCTGGTGCTGGCGGTGAGAAACGCGTCGGCGGCGGCCAGAGCTTCGGGCACGCGGGCGTAGGGAATGGGGCCTGTAAAGGTCACGCCCTCGGGGGCCAGGGCCTGCAGGGCCGCGCGGCTGGGGCCGTCGCCCACCACCAGCAGGCGCAGTTCGGGGCGGCTGGCGCGGGCCTGATCGAAGGCGCGCAGCATGACTTCCAGGTTCTTTTCCGGCGCCAGCCGCCCCAGCGACACCACCAGCGGCGTCTCCGGGCCCACATGAAACTGCGCGCGAAAGGCGGCGCCCTCGGCGGCCCGGAAGGCGGCGAGGTCCACCGGGTTGGGAAACAGCTCCACAGGGCCCCCGTAGCCGTAGGCGCGCAGCATGTCCACCATCGCCTGCCCGGGGGCCAGCACCGCCGAGACCCGCCGCGCAAAGGCGCTGACGTGTGGGCGCAGGACCGCGCGGCCCACCCGCTCGGGCATGGGGGCGTAGTGCAGGTACTGGTCGTACTGGGTGTGGGCGGTGTACACCACCGGCGCCCCAGACAGCCGCGCCCACTTCATGGCCAGTCCCCCCGCAAGGAAAGGGTGCATGGTGTGCAGCACGTCCAGGTCGCGCAGGGGCAGCCGCGCGGTCAGCAGCGGGCCTGGGGCCAGCATCACCGGGTAGTCGGCCGGAGCGCCCAGGGCGCGCGCGCCCGCAAACGAGGAATTCAGGCGGTAAACGCCCTCCTCGGGCCCCGTCACCTGGGGGTGGCGCGGCGCGAAGAGGCGCACGTCGTGGCCGCGTTCGCGCAGGCCCCGCGCAAACAGGGCGGTACTGGTGGCCACCCCGT
This sequence comes from Deinococcus aquaedulcis, assembly GCF_019693445.1. Taxonomy (NCBI): domain Bacteria; kingdom Thermotogati; phylum Deinococcota; class Deinococci; order Deinococcales; family Deinococcaceae; genus Deinococcus; species Deinococcus aquaedulcis. Next base: position 153,255 of record NZ_JAHRBL010000005.1, read on the forward strand.
TGCGGGACGGCAGATAGGTTGCTGTGACAATCCCCACGCGCACGGGGGCAGTGTAGCCCTCACGGGCCCCCCCTGCGAGCCGGGGCCCGTATCCTGGGCCCCATGAGTGCCCCCTCGCCCCTCCTCATTCCCTGCGTGGATATTCAATCGGGCCGCGCCGTGCGCCTCTACGAAGGCGACCCGGACCGCGAAACGGTCTATTTCGAGTCGCCTCTGGCCGCCGCGAAACACTGGGTGTCGCTGGGCGCCAGCCTCGTGCACCTTGTGGACCTGGACGCCGCCACCGGGCGCGGCGAGAACCGCGCGGTGATTCACCAGATCACGCAGGACCTGGGCGTGCCTGTGGAGGTGGGCGGCGGCATCCGCACCCGCGAAGCCGCCGAGGCGCTGCTGGAAGCCGGGGTGGACCGGGTGGTGATCGGCACGGCCGCCGTGAAGCAGCCGGAACTGGTGCGCGAGCTGATCGCCGCCCACGGCCCGGCGCGCGTGGTGGTCAGCCTGGACGCCCGGGGCTTAGAGGTCGCCACCCACGGCTGGGCCCAGGGCAGCGGCGTGGGCGTGGGCGAACTGACGCCGGTGCTGTCGGCGGCCGGCCTGCAAACCCTGATTTTTACCGATGTGACCCGCGACGGCACCCTGCGCGGCCTGGACCGCGAGCTGATGCGGCAGGTGCGCGCCCTGTGGACCAGCACCCTGATCGTGGGCGGCGGCGTGGCGAACCTGGACGACGTGGCGCTGCTGCAGGAAGAAGGCATTGAGGGCGCCATTGTGGGCCGGGCCATCTACGAGGGCACGCTGCCCTATCCGCTGCCCGCGCAGGGCTAAGCCGGCACTCAGGTGAGCCGAAGGCGAGGGGGAGCGGCCTCGCAGAGTGAAGACGGAACGTACGGGGCTCCGGCGATGGAAAAGTATCCTTTCGCTCTTCCCAAATAGGCTTTGGCCTCGGAGGAGTCCCGTATAACTTCCCTCAGCGCTGGCGCAGGCCAGCGGCCATGCGGACCAGCAGCAGCAGGGCAAAGGCCACCACCACCATCACCGCCGAGAGCACCAGCGCCGGCCCCAGGTCCGATTCCAGCGCGGCGTAGATGGCGAGGGTGATGGAGCGGGTTTTGCCCGGCAGCGACCCAGCGAACAGGATGGTGGCGCCAAATTCGCCCAGGGCCCGCGCCCAGGTGAGAATCAGGCCCTCCAGCAGAAAGGGCAACGCCAGCGGCCACGTGATCAGGCGAAACACCGCCCAGCGCCCGGCGCCGTCGGTGCGGGCGGCGGCTTCCACGTCTGGGTCCACGGCGGCAAAGCCCGCGCGGGCGGCGCGCAGGTAAAACGGCGCCGAAACGAACAGCTGTGCCAGCACCACCGCCGCCGGTGAGAACGCCACGCTGACGCCCGCCAGTTCCAGCGGCGGCCCCAGCCAGCCCTGGCGCCCAAACACCAGCAGCAGCCCCACCCCCGCCACCACGGGCGGCAGCACGATGGGCAGGTCCAGCAGCGTTTCCAGCGCCGCCTTGCCGGGAAAGTGAAATCGGGCCAGTGCCCAGGCCACCGGGGTCACCAGCACCACGGTCAGGGCCACCGCGCAGCCGGTGGTCAGCAGGCTCACGCGCAGGGCGTCCTGCACGGCGGGGCTCTGCAGGGTGGGCCAGAAGGCGGGGCCCAGTCCGCGCGCCAGCAGCGCCAGTACCGGCAGCAGCAAAAAGGCCACCAGCAGCCCCCCCAGCGCCGCTGGCAGCAGGGGCAAGCTCTCCTGCGCGCGCCGCACGCGGCCTACGGGGTGGGGCGCGGCGCCGGCCGAAAGCCCCAGCGCCGCAGAATCGTTTGCCCCTCGGCCGACAGCACAAAAGCCACGAAGGCCTGCGCGGCCTGGGGGTTCGCGCTGCCCTTCACCACGCCCAGGGGGTAGCTGGCGTTCTGGTTAAACCGCGTGGGCAGGGCGATAAGGCGCACCCTGGCTTTCAGGGCGGGCGTGACATCGGTCTGGTAAACCACGGCGGCGTCGGCCTCGCCCAGGCCCACCTTCAGCGCCACCTGCCGCACGTTGGGTTCCTCGCTGACCACATTCTTCAGCACCCGGGCCGAAAAGTCCTTGCCGTAGGTGCCCGCCTTCTCCACGGCTGTTAGCATGCGCCGGGTGTAGTCGCCGGCCGGCACCGCGCGGTCGGCAATCACCAGTTTCACGCCGGGGCGCGCCAGATCGGCCAGGGTGGTCACGGCGCGGCTGCTCTGCGGGGCAATGATGGCCAGCCGGTTACTGACAAAAAGCGTCCCCGGGTTCAGCAGGCCCGCGCGCACCAGAGGCTCAAACTGCGCGCTGTTGGCGCTGGCGTACACGTCGGCCCGGGCGCCCTGTTCCAGCTGGGTGCGCAGCACCTGCGAGCCCGCGAACTGAAAGGTCGTCCGGTGCCCGGTGCGGGTGTCAAAGGCCCGGCCCAGCTCCGTAAAGGCGTCGGTGAGCGAGGCGGCGGCGAACACCGTGAGGTTCGCCGCCTGGGCCGAACCCGCCAGCAGCAGGCCCAGCAAGAGCAGGGGACGCTTCATGCGCCCTGTGATAGCAGATGGCCGCGCCGGGCAGGTCAGACCGGGTTTGTCGGTCCCCCTCGCCACGAAGGGGGCGGACCGTACTCAAGTGAAGAAAGAAAGCCCTGCGCACAACATGGTCGGAGCCGGCTGGCTGCCCGCTGCGGCGCCGCTCTACGAGTCCAGTGCAAGAGGGGTCGCCGGGAAAGTTGATGCTGTCCGCCCCCTTGGTCAGCCCGCAAGCGGCTGGTCAAATGCATACACCGGAGCCCACTTCTTCCTCTGCTCATTCCGGGCGAAAAGAACTGGCTGGTTACCCCTCGCCGCACGTCCGTTTCAGCGTCGGCGCCCGCCGGTCAAGCCCAGCAGACGCAGCACGATCACGGCTGGTACCGCCAGCAGGGCCAGCAGGGCGTTGCCCAGCGCCGCGCGCACGGTGGGCAGCACCCGCCCCTCTTCCCGCCGGGGCACCTGCGGCAACACGCGGGGGAGCGCGGGCACCCTCACGCCCAGCACCCGGCCCCGGGCGTCGCGCACCGGGCCGTCGGCGCCGGCTTTGGCAGTGCGCTCCTGCTCGCTCTCGGCCGGGTCAATGTCCACGCCCTGGGCGGCCAGGGCTTCTTTCTTGGCGGTGTTGGCCGCGCCGCCCGCGTGGGTGCCGAATTTCTGCGAGTACACCCAGGTCACTTCTGCCCCAAAGAAAAAGATCATGGCCGAGTAGTAGATCCACAGCAGCAGCAGCACCAGCGAGGCCGCGCCCGCAAACACGCTGCCCGGCGCCGCCTGCCCCAGATACAGGCCAATGCCCAGCTGCCCCAGGGTGAACAGCGCCGACGTGAACAGGCCCCCCACCCAGACCTCGCGCCACTCCAGCTTCACGTCGGGCAGCACCTTGTAGATGCCGGCGAACACCGGGGCCAGACACAGCGTGGAGAGCAGCACCGTGCCCAGGCGCACGAACAAGGCGCCGGCGCCAATGGTGTCGCCCAGGTGCTGCGCAATGGCCGAGAGGTAGGTGTTCAGGCCCAGGAAAATAATCAGGATCAGCCCAATCGCCAGGATCATCAGGAAAGACTTCACCCGCGTCCACAGCACATGCACGATGCCCCGGGGCGGCGCGGGATCAGCGCCCCACATGGTGTTCAGGGCGTCCTGCAGCTGCACGAACAGCCCGGTGGCCCCCATGAACAGGGTCACGCCCGCCACCACCGAGGCGACCACGCTGCTTTTTTGCAGGGTGTCGGGCTTGATCAGGCCGCGCAGAAACTCAGCGGCATCGGCCCCCAGGTTCTGGGTCACCACGCCGCTGGCTCCAAACAGCTGGTCCAGAAACCCCTCGTTGGTCAGAAAGCGGCTGGCCACGATCACGGCGATGAGCAGCAGCGGCGCCAGGCTGAACATGGCGTAGTAGGCGATGGCCGCCGCCAGCCGGGGGGCCTTGTCCTGCCCGAAGGCCAAAAAGGCCTCGCGCAGCAGGGTGAACAGATCGGCGGGCGAGAGCCTCATGCCGGGCAGTGTAAGGGGCCCCCCAGCCGCCCTCCGTGACAGCAGGTTAAGGCTCTGCCCATGCAGCTGGCCTCCCCCCACGCTGTTCCCTGGGCCCAGACCTGAACCTTGGGCGAACAGCGCCATCCGAACGGGCTGGCCCCACAGTTGGTGGAGCAGCCGGCATCCGTATTAGCCTACGCACCATGCGCGCCATTCCCGCCGGCTTTACCCAGACCCTCACCGTCACCGTGACCGACGACATGACCGTGGACTTTGGCGAACTGGGCCGCGTGCACCCGGTGTACGCGACCTACTGGATGGCCAAGCACTTTGAAGAAGCGGGCCGCAAGATCATCCTGCCGTTTTTAGAAGACGGCGAGGGCGGCATTGGCATGCAGGTGGACGTAACACACACCGCTTCGGCGCTGCCCGGCATGACGGTCACCGTGACCGCCACCTTTGAGCGGCAGGAAGGGCGGCGCATCTACGCCTCTATGGTCGCCGTGAACGAACTGGGCGACGACATTGGCCGGGGCGGCAGTATCCAGGCCGTGCTGCCCCAAAGCCGAATTGATGAGGGCTTTGAAGGGCTGCGGGCCCGCTGGGCGGCGCATCAGGGGCGTTGATGGTGAATGGTTCACGGGTGATGGATGATGGACGGGGCAGGCCTGCCCAGCTTGAGCGAAGAGTCTTGCACCCAGCTTGAAGACGCCGTGACCACAGCCCTGGCCCGGTCGCCTTTTGCCGAACGGCGGGGGCTCTGGTGTGATGACGTGGCGCTTGAACCGCCCGCCACGGGGCCTGGCCGGCACCTGTTCGAGCACAGCGGCGAACGGTTGGGAACCGCGCGGATCGGCCAGGGTAAGACCGGGATGGGGGGCCCTGTACGGGCTGACGGTCCGGTTCAGTCCTCGCGCCCAGCAGGCGTCTTTGCGGGGCGAACCGCTCAGCCCCTTTCTCCCGGGGCCGGGGGCGGAGCCCTGACTGTACCTTCATGCGCCCACAGGGCAGCTGGTGCTTCAGCTGTTGTGATACGGACTGCCGTCCATTTCCATCACATCTAGAAAAGAACTGGATGTTCCCCGCCTTTGGCGCTGTTCCAGCCCAATGCCCGGAAATCCGTCTTTTCAATGGTGCAGACAGTTTTCAAGCGTGGCGAGTGGCCCACGGCAGAAACGTCGTCTGGGACGCTTGACTCGCCTATCCCCCTTCCCGACCTCTGCTTCGCCGCTCTGCGAGTCCCCCACGAGGGGGGAGGGGGAAAACACCGTGTCTATCAGGGCGTCCTCTGTAGAACGCTGAAACTGTCCGCACCATTGATGAATCCAGGTGGCCCAGCCGCGTTTTTGTTTTCGTTCACGCCGTGAACAGGAGCGCGGCGCCCCGGCCTGGCGCTATGCCTTCCCCCCCGCGCCTTCTCCCTGTGCCTTCTGTTCATGGCCCCCCCTGAACCCGGTTCAACCGGGGCCCGCTATGCTGGAACGCCATGCCGAAGTCTCCGCCCGTTTCCCGGTATTACGACGTCAAACGCGACCCTGACGGCCAGCGTTACATCGAGGTTCAGGTCACGGGGCTGGCCCTGCTGCAAAATCCGCTGCTGAACAAGACCACGGCCTTTACCCGCCAGGAGCGCCGGGCGCTGGAACTCGAGGGGCTGATTCCGCCCCACACCAGCACCTTTGCCGAGCAGAAGGAACGCACCTACCTGCGCTATCTCAAGTGCAGCTCGGACCTGGAAAAACACGAGTACCTGCGCGCGCTGCAGGACCGCAACGAGGTGCTGTTCTACGCGATTCTGGAAGACCACCTCGAAGAGATGCTGCCCATCATCTACACCCCCACGGTGGGCGAGGCGGTGCGCAACTATTCCAGCAACTACCGGTACCCGCGCGGCTTCACGGTCAGCACCGAGGACATTGACCATGTGGAGGACATGCTGGAAAACGTGACGGTCAACGACGTGCGCATGATCGTGGCGACCGATTCCAGCGCGATCCTGGGCATTGGCGACCAGGGCTTTGGCGGCATGGCGATCAGCATTGGCAAGCTCTCGCTGTACACGGCGGCGGGCGGCGTGGGCCCGGACAAGACCCTGCCCGTGGAGCTGGATGTGGGCACCAACCGCCAGGACCTGATTGACGATCCCCTCTACTTGGGCGTGCACCACCCCCGCCTGACGGGTGCGGCCTACGATGAGTTTCTGGACGCCTTTGTGGAGGCCGTGTCGCAGCGTTACCCCAAGGCGATTATCCAGTGGGAGGATTTCAGCCGGGGCACCGCCTTCCGGGTGCTGGAGCGCTACCGGCGCGTCATTCCGTCCTTTAACGACGACATTCAGGGCACCGGGGCCATGGCGCTGGCCGGGCTGCTGGGGGCGGCGCGCATCAAGGGCGAGCGCCTCGCGGATCAGGTGTTCGTGGTGGTGGGCGCGGGCGCGGCCGGCATTGGCGTGGCCATGGCCATTCGCCAGGGGCTGCAGGCCCAGGGCCTGAGTTTCGAGGAAGCGGGGGCGCGCGTGTACGTGGTGGACCGCCACGGCCTGCTGATGCACGGCCAGCCGGACCTGGAACCCCAGCAGCTGAGCTTTGTGCGCAGCCGCGAGGAGGTGGCGCACTGGCACTTTGAGGGCGAGTACCCGTCCATGCACGACGTGATCGTGAACGCCCAGGCCACCGCCCTGCTGGGCTTTACCGGCGTGCCGGGCCTGTTCAAGCAGGAGAGCATTCAGGCGATGCTGGCGCACACGCCCCGGCCCATCGTCTTTCCCCTCAGCAACCCCAGCAGCCATGTGGAAGCCCGCCCCGCCGACCTGATTCACTGGACAGAGGGCGGCGCCATCATCGCCTCGGGCAGCCCCTTCCCCGATGTGGAGTACGAGGGCCAGCGCTACCCGGTGGGCCAGGGCAACAACGCCTTTATCTTCCCAGGGCTGGGCTTTGGGGCCGTGGCCAGCCGCGCGCGCGAGATCACCGACAACATGGTGATGGAAGCCGCGCGCACCCTGGCCGAGTTCACCGAGCGCTACGGCGAGCGCGTGTATCCGCCCATTGCCGACCTGCGCGAACTGAGCATTCGCGTGGCCGTGAACGTGGCCCTGCAGGCCATCCGCGACGGCGTGTGCGCCGAGCGCCGCATCCGGAACATGACCCCGGAAGAGTTAGAGGCCGTGATCCGTGACCGGGCGTGGCAGCCGCGTTACCTGCCGCTGAGAAGGGCGTAAGAGTGGATGGGGGATGGGTGATGGGAAAAGAGGGCAGGCGAATAAGGCGCCCTCTAACCGATTATTGCGGCTTTGCATCGCGGATAAACCGGGTGTGCGGTTGCCCTGAACCTGATGACCTGTCATACATTTAACGAACGTCTGCGCGGCTCTTCCCAAAGGTTTCCCTGGCTGGAAGCCTCTGGACCGCACAGACCCTACCCCCGGAGGCTCCATGACCCATGCCCGCATCCTGACGTTCACCCTCTCGGCGCTGCTTCTGGGCAGTGTCAGCCAGGGGCAGCGCCTTCAGCTACCCGCCCAGCCGGCCGCGTCGCAGGCCAAGCTGCTGTTTTCCTATGTGGCGTTCCTGTCCACGGACGACCATTTCAATTCCAGCGGCACCCGGCTGCAGAGCGTGGCGGCCATCATCCAGCAGGACCGCGCGAACTACCACACCCTCAAACTGGACGCCTGCGACGGCGCCGAGCGGTATTTTTCCAGCAAGGCCAACCGCGCCGCCCTGAGCACCATGGTGGCCCGCGCCACGGTGCCCGCCAGCCTGAAAAACCGCATCCTGAACGCCACGCCCGTGGTGCGGGTGTCGGTGTACCGGGGCACGGCGGCCGATTATGTCACCCTGGCCGAGCTGCCCTCGTCCACCTGTGGCCGTTAGGCGCACACGCTTCGCGGCGTGCTAAGGGTTGGGCTCTGGCTGGCCCTGCTGCTGGCCTCCCCGGCGTCTGCCCTGACCACGCAGGAACGGGCGCAGGTCGCGGCCCTGATTCGGGCGTACCCCGCGTTTCTCAGCCGGGTGGAAGGCGACACGCTGATCTGGCGGGACGGCACCCGCATGCCCCTGACCCACAGCCGCGCGGCCACCTACGTGGACCTGTTGAACGCACCGGGTCTGCTGGACCAGTTGGCCACCCGCTACCCGGCCTGTGCCCCGCTGCGGCCCCCGGCGTGGAACGTGGACCCCGGGCGCGTGCGCTTTGAACCGTTCTTCCGCAAGATGTACGGCGCCTCGGCCGCCGAGGTGGCCGGCCACCTGACCGACGTGAACTGGTTCGGCCAGCGACTGCGCGTGACGCAGGTGAACGGCGCAGCCCGCAGCCTCGCCGCCGTGGCGGCCGAACTGGCCGGGCGGCCCCAGGTCCGGCCCTTCGTGACCCCCAGTGCGGGCACCTTCAACTGGCGCACGATTGCTGGCACGCCCCGCCTGAGCGTGCACGCCTTCGGCGCGGCCATAGACCTGAACGTGGAGCGCTCGGCGTACTGGGCCTGGGGCGGCTACCGCGAGGGCCAGCGCGGCATTCCCTACCGCAACGCCTTTCCCCTGGCGCTGGTGCAGGTCTTCGAGCGCCACGGCTGGATCTGGGGTGGCCGCTGGTACCACCACGACACCATGCACTTCGAATACCGCCCCGAATTGACTGGACCCGAAGCCTGTGCAGCAGCGTCCAAGGGTTAGACGCTGCCGAAATGGTGATAGCACCGCTCTTTTCCTCTTCCCCCTTTCCCCTCCTCCCTTAACCCAACCTGCCTCACTGCGCCCCCTTCCCCCGGCCCTCTACACTGGGGCAGTGAAGCGGCGAGTGGTTGAAAATCAGCGGTTAAGCGCCCATAGTCCTGGCCTCCTGTCTTTCCCACATCCCACAACCCACTCCCCACGCCCCGCCCCGAACTTGCAAAGCCGCGCAGTGGAGGGGCCTTTATGAGCGCCATCTATCAGCGGGCCCGGCCGGTGCGCTGGGAAGACGTGGTGGGTCAGGAACACGTCAAGGACGTGCTGCGCGCCGCGCTGTCGCAGGGGCGGGTGGGGCACGCCTACCTGTTCAGTGGCCCGCGCGGCGTGGGCAAAACGACCACCGCGCGCCTGATCGCCATGACCGCCAACTGCACCGGCCCGCTGCCGAAGCCCTGCGGCGAGTGCGACAGCTGCCTCGCGGTGCGCGCGGGCTCGCACCCCGACGTGCTGGAAATTGACGCCGCCAGCAACAACTCGGTAGACGACGTGCGCGACCTGCGCGAAAAGGTCGCCCTGGCGGCCATGCGCGGCGGCAAGAAGATCTACATTCTGGACGAGGCACACATGATGAGCCGCGCGGCCTTCAACGCGCTGCTGAAAACGCTGGAAGAGCCGCCCAGCCACGTCATTTTCATTCTGGCCACCACCGAGCCGGAAAAGATCATTCCCACCATTCTGTCGCGCTGCCAGCACTACCGTTTTCGCCGCCTGACGCCCGAGGAAATTGCGGGCAAGTTGAGTGGGCTGGTGCAGCGCGAGGGCGTGAGCGCCGAGCCGGCCGCCCTGGCCCTGATTGGCCGCCTCGCCGACGGCGCCATGCGCGACGGCGAGAGCCTGCTGGAACGCATGCTGGCAGCCGGCAACGCCATTACCCGCACGGCGGTCGAAGAAGCCCTGGGCCTGCCCCCCGGCGAGCGCGTGCGCAGCATTGCGGCGGCCCTGGTGAGCGGCGACGCGGGCGCGGCTCTGCAGGGCGCCGGGGCCCTGTACCGCGACGGCTTCGCGGCCCGCACAGTGGTCGAGGGGCTGGTGTCGGCCCTGGGCGCGGCCCTGCACGCCGAACTGGGCCTGGGCGGCGAACGCCTGGAAGGCGCCGATGTGCCCCGGCTGCTGCGCCTGCAAGCGGCCCTGGACGAGCAGGAGGCCCGCTTTGCCCGCGCGGCCGACGGCCAGAGCCTGGAACTGGCCTTGACCCACGCCCTGCTGGCGGCCGATGGTGGCGGCCAGGGGGCGAGCGTGGGTGCCGGCGGGAGCGCCGCCGTGCCCGCTGAACTGACCCAGCGCCTGGGCCGCCTGGAAAAAGAACTGGCCAGCCTGAAGGCAGCGGGGGTTCGCGTGGCCCCCAGCGCGCCCGAGGCCCCGGCCCCCCGCGCCCCCGCCGCTGGCCCTGTACCGGCACGCGCCGCTGTGCAGGCTGCCGCCGAAGAAGTGGGCGTGCCCCTACCGCCCCAGCAGGGTAACTGGGCCGATGTGCTGCGGCAGGCCAGCATGCAGCTCAAGGCCTACCTGAAACCGGCCCGCATGCACGCCGAACCCGGCTACGTCAGCCTGAGTTACGACGAGAAGAACAAGTTCCACGCCAAGCAGCTGGCGGGCAAGTTCGACGAAGTGGGCGCGCTGGTGCTGCGGGTGTTCGGCCCGGTGACCTTTGAACTGGTGGCCCCGGAGGGCGGACGGCGGGTGAAGCTGGGGGGAAACCCTGATGGGGGCGGGGCGCCCCCTCTTCCCAGCGCCCCCACGAGCCCCAGCCCAGCGCCCGCCACGCGAACGCCGGCCCCCACGCCGGACATTGCCCCCTTCGACCCGGGCCGCAGCGCCCCCCCACGCCGCGCCACCCGTGGCCCGGAGTTTGAATCGGTAGAGCCGGCCCCGGCACCGGCCGCCGCCCCCCGCCCCGCCCCTCAGGCGGCCAGCACGCCGCCGCCCCGCCCGGCCAGCGTGGCGACCCTGCCCCCACCCCTGCCGGAACGCCGGGTGCCCCCCGCCAGCCCCGACGACGTGGCCCCCGCGCCGCTGCCCGTGGCGGACCTGCCCTGGGACGACGCCCACGCCGCGCAGCCCCCGGCGCCCCCCGCCGATGCCCAGGGCGGTGACCGGGTGCCGCCTCCAGCGGCAGCCCGCGAGCCCTACATGGTGGAAGCCATCACCGAGGAGCCCGACTGGGACGCTTTCGGGGCCCCTGTCGACGACCCTGGGCCCCCGCTGGACGACGCGCCCTTTGCTGAATACAGCGTGTCGCGCCCGCCGCCCCGGCCCGCCCCAGCCCCGGCGCCCACCCCCGCCGCGCCGACGCCCCCGGGCCGTCCCGGCGACATCCGCGCGCATCCCATGTACGAGGACATTCGCAACCGCTTCAGTGGCCGCGTGCGCGAGATTGGCAAAAACCGCAACACGCCCGCCGCTGCCAGCGCCAGCGAGGACAGCGACGACGAGGAATAAGGGGCGGCCTCGGCCGAGGACCACCCCCAAACAAGAGAAGAGGCCCGCTGCCTTCGCGCGGGCCTCTCTCGTTCAAACGGGGTTCAGATGTCAGCGCACAGGGGCACGATGGCCAGGGCGCCTGCCTCGTGCACGTTGATGTACGCGGCGCTGGAGAGGGTGCTGGTGGCCTGCAGGCCCTTCAGGGTCAGCGTGCCGGTGGCGCTGGCGGTCGTGGGCATCCCAATGGTCTGGGGCTCGCCCACGATGGGGCCGTTGGAGGCGCAGTCGTTGGTGGCAGCGGGGGCCGCTGCGCCGCGCGCGTGGTAGTGGGCCACGTAGCTCACGTTGGGCTTCAGGCCAGTCATGGTCAGCACCGTGCGGCGGTCGCCCCCGGTGATGTCCACGTAGTCCACCGTGCCGGCGGCGGCGGTGTAGCCAGAACCGGTCGTGGTGTTCAGCTGCGGCGTGAAGTTCGCCTTGCGGGTGGTGCCCGTCACATCGGGGGCGCGGTTCATGTTGCACGAAGCCAGGGCAACAGCGCCCACCAGGGCCAGCATCATCTGTCTCTTCATGGAAAGACCTCCTTGAAACGGTGAAGTGCAGCCGCAGCCTAACATCCGGTCAGCCGCAAAAAAGCCCCAGTTCCGCTTGCCCATTTCTTCATCTGCGGCACACTGGCGGATGCTCAGGCCTCCCCCTCCCACAAAAGCCAGCGCACGCTCATGAAGGGCACCCGGGCGGGAAATGCTCTAGCCTGCCCGGCACGACCATGGCTCTTTCCCTGCTGCGCCGCGCCGTCTTCGTGTCTCTCGTGCTGGGGGGGGCGGCGGCACAGGCCCCGGCCACGCCCCCGGCGCCTGTGCCGCCCGCTGCGGCGCCCGGGGCCACCCTCCCCGGCGCGGCGCTGCGCGGCCTGTGGGTGGACGCCTTTGGGCCAGGGCTGCACACCCCGGCCCAGGTGAAACAGACCGTGGAGGACGCCGCGCGCCTGGGTGTGAACACGCTGTTCGTGCAGGCCATCCGCCGCGCCGACTGCCTGTGTCTGAACGCCAGCGTGCCCTCGGTCTCCGACCCGGAACTGGCGCCCGGATTCGACCCGCTGGCCGCCGTGACGGCCCAGGCGCACGCGCGGGGCATGAAGGTGATTGCCTGGGTGAGCGTAACGGGCGCGGCCAACACGGCCAAGCCCAATACCCGCGCCGCGCACGTGTTCCGCACCCACGGCCCGGCGGCGGGCGCAGCCTCGTGGCTTTCGCGCCGCCCGGACGGCAGCTGGCAGGAAGGCCGCGACGCGTGGCTGGACCCCGCCATCCCGGGCGCCGCCGACTACATGGCCCAGGCCGTGCTCAGTCTGGTGCGCCGTTACCCGGTGGACGGCGTGCAACTGGACCGCATCCGCTACCCCGACGGCGGCGCCTGGGGCTACGACCCCAAGACGCTGGCGCGCTACCGCGCCGAAACCGGCCGCCCCGGCACACCGGCCCCCAGCGACCCGGCGTGGCAGGCCTGGAAACGCCAGCAGGTGTCTCATTTGGTGCGGCGCATCGCCCTGGAAGCCAAGGCCCTGAACCCGGAACTCTGGGTCAGCGCGGCCACCATCACCTACCAGACACCGCCGGCCGACCTCGCCGCGTTCCAGACCACGCGCACCTACACCGACGTGCTGCAGGACTGGCCCGGCTGGATGCGCGCCGGGTGGCTGGACCTGAACGTGCTGATGAACTACAAGCGCGACCCCCTGCCCGAGCAGGCCGGCTGGTATGACGGCTGGAACGCCTTTGCGCGCCGGGTGGCGCTGCGGGTGGACGGCGCCCCCGTGGCGGTGGCCTCGGGGACCGCGATGTACCTGAATTCGCCCGCCGTCACGGCCGCGCAGGCCACGCGCGCCCTGAAAGCCGGGCTAGGCTGGGTGGGTTACTCGTACCGCACGCCCACGCTGGATGTGTATGGCGAGCGCCAGAGCGCCGCCCAGGGCCTGCAGGCGGTGCGCCAGGTGCTGCGCGCCCCGGGCGGCGCCCTGGCCGCCCCCGCGCCCTGGACCGAAGCCGCCCCGGTGGCCCGGGGGCTGCTGGGCCGCGTGACGGGCCTCGCCAGGCCCGGCGGCCAGCGCGTGCAGGCGTGGCAGGGCGGCACGCTGGTCGCCGAGGCCGACACCGACGGCAACGGCCACTACGGCTTTGCAGCCCTGCCCCCCGGCCCCACCGAGGTGCGCGTGGGCGGCCAGCGCTGGACTGAAACGGTGCCCGCCAAAGGGGTGGTGCGCCTGCCGGACCTGCTGCTGCGCGACGTGAAGGCGGTGCCGGCAGCGCCGGTCCCGGCTCTTCCTCCCGCACGGCCCTAGGGGCTGGCGTCTGCCAGAACGGAACGGCCCGCCCCGCCCCAGCCGCTACACTCGCCGCATGACTCAACCGCAGTCCATGACCGGTGGCCTTTCGCCCCTGGAGTTCCGGCAAACGCTGGGCCGCTTTGCCAGCGGCGTGACCATCATCACGGCGGCCGACGGCCAGGAGCGCCGGGGCATGACCGCCAGCGCTTTTGTGTCGGTCAGCCTGCAGCCGCCGCTGATTCTGGTCAGCGTGGACAACCGCGCCCAGATGCACGCGCTGCTCTCGCGCCCAGAGGTCACGCACTTTGGGGTCAGCGTGCTCTCGGCGGCGCAGCGCCACCTCAGCGACCACTTTGCCGGGCGTCCGGGCCCCGAGGAACTGGTGCCCTGGTTCGAGCATGAGGGCCTGCCCCTGATCGGCGGCGCGGTGGCGCAGCTCGTGTGCCGCAAGCACGAGGTCATCCCGGCGGGCGACCATACGCTGTACCTGGGCTTCGTGGACTATAGCCGCTACACCGACGACGACCCCCTGGTGTACTTCCGGGGCCAGTACCACGAGCTGGGTTAAGGGAATGCCCGGCGTGGAGGCGGTGTCAACACCCGCGTCCTGGCCCCAGGCGGGCACAAGGCGCCGCCGTCACAATCTGACCGGGCGTTCGGCGGGGGCTGGGCTAGACTCGGGTGCATGATTCGCCTCGCCATCCTTGCGGACCTGCACGCCAATCTGGCGGCCACGCTCGCAGTTCACGCAGACCTTCAGCGGCGCGGCCTCACGGACATCTGGGTGCTGGGCGATCTGGTGGGCAAGGGCCCGCGCCCGCGTGAGGTGGTGGACTGGACCCAGGCCCACGCCACGCGCGTGATTCAGGGCAACTGGGACGCCCGGGTGGCCGGCGCCACCCACCGCCCCCAGGATCTATGGCCGCGCAGCAAACTCAGCCCCGCCGCCCTGGGTTACCTTTCAGAGCTGCCCTACGGCATCGAGGAGCAGTTTGGCGGCGCGTGGTGGCGCTTTGTGCACGCCAGCAGCCGGGGCCTGTTTCACCGCCTGTACCCGCACAGCAGCCTGCACGACCAACTCGAAGCCTTTGCGCCAAATGCGCAGTTTGGCCTGAAGGAGCACGCCGACGCCCTGGTCTACGCCGACATGCACGAGGCCCTGATGCTGGACGTGGAGGGCCGGCCCCTGATCAACTGCGGCAGCGTGGGCAATCCCCTGGATTCCACGCTGCCCTGCTATCTGGTGCTGGAATTTGATCCCCACGGCCCGGCCCACAGCGCCACCTACGTGCGCCTGACCTACGACCGCGACGAGGAAATCGCGGCGGCTGAGGCCAGCGACATGCCCTTTATTCGCGAATACATTGCGGAGTTGCTGACGGGGGCGTACCAGAAGCGGCGGGCGCGGACGGGCGAGTAAGGGGAGGCGGGACGCGGGGTGCAGGAAGCGGTGAACAGCCGCTCCTTCCACGCTTGACCCAGATGCGGTGGGGCAGGACAGGGCCCAAGGAGAAGCGGCGTGCAGACCGTGGTGAACAGCCGTTTTCCTGTGCACCGCCTCCTGCTTCCCGCGCACCCTTTACAATGCCCCGCATGACCGACACCTATCAGGCCGACGGCTTTGCCCCCACCCCCGAACTGGCCGCCGAGCGTCAGACGCGCTTTTCGCAGGCCCCTGAACTGGGCGAGGGCATTGAACCCGGCAAGCAGTACCGCGCCATCCTGGAAACCAGCAAGGGCCGCATTGTGGTTGAGCTGTACCCCGACGACGCCCCGGTGACCGTCAACTCGTTTGCCTATCTGCTGCGTCACCACTACTACGACGGCATCAAGTTCCACCGCGTCATTGATGGCTTCATGGCCCAGGCAGGCGACCCCACCGGCACCGGCGCGGGCGGCCCTGGCTACGACTTCGAAGACGAGCCCAACGGCCACCGCCACCGGGGCAAGGGCATCCTGAGCATGGCCAACCGGGGCCCCAACACCAACGGCAGCCAGTTCTTTATCACCTTCGTGGACACCCCCCACCTGGACGGCCGCCACACCATCTTCGGCAAAGTCGTGGACGGCCTGGACGTGCTGGACCGCCTGACCCGCATTCAGCCCGGCATGGGCGGCACCCCGGATGTGATTGAAAAGGCGTACTTGGTCGAGAAGTAAGTTGATGGTGCATGGAAGAAGGTTGATGGTCAAAAGCCATCAACCTTCTTCTCTCTTCTGCCCTCCCGGCCCAAAAAAGGTGATGGCCGGAGCACCCCCGACCATCACCTTTCCACCTTCTCCGTCAGTTCTTGCTGCCACCTTCAAAGGCCGCCTTGAACTTCTGCAGGTCCTCGGCGATCTGCTGGCTGGGCTCTTCACCGAACAGCTTGGCCACGGCCGCGCCCAGGGGGCCAGCGGGCGGGCGGTAGGACAGGGCCACGTGCACGCGGGTGCCGCCGCCGGGGAGCTCTTCAAACTGCACGCTGCCGGCGTTGTCCACGGTGGCGCCGGGGAGCGAGTGCCAGCCGATGCGCTGGCCGGGCTTGTCATTCACGATCTCGGCTTCCCATTCCACGTGGGTGCCCAGGGGTGCTTTGGCAACCCAGCGGCTGCGCTTCTCGTCAAGGGTGGTCACGCTTTCCAGGTGGCTCATGACCTGGGGCAGGTTCTCCAGCTTGCGCCAGTAGTCGTACACCTGCTGCGCGGGGCGGTCAATGACCACGCTGTGCTCCACAAAAATGGGCTTGGCGGCCGTAGCGCTGCCGCTCAGGCCGGCGGCGGCCATCACGGGGTCGTTGCCGGTGGCGGCGCGGTAGGCGAGGTACCCGCCCACGGCGGCCATGCCCAGGCCCAGGATGCCGCGCTTGCGCAGGCCCATCAGAAGCAGGGCGCCACCTGCCGCCCCGCTGATCATGCGGCCCTGATCCATGCCTGCCATTCCCGTGCTACTGGTCGTGCTGCTGCTGTTCGTCATGATTCCCTCCGTGCGGGCAGTGTATGAGGTGCCTTGGGTGGCGCGCGTGAAGCGAGCCCCAACGAAGATTAAGGGCTCTGGGCCACTTGCGGGGCCCAGCATGCGGTGAAGGCAGGCGGACGGTGCCTGCAGGGGGGGCCGCCCTGCGGTTACCCCGACTCGGCCTCGCGGGTGTCGCCGCTGCGGCGCTGCTCGATCTCCTGCGTGGCGGCCTGATCGCTGGCGGTGGCCGGGCCGCCCTGCAGGGCCGGGTCCAGGTTGGTGTTGGCGCCGTGGGTGCTGTGGTCGTTGCCGGTGTGGTTCGCCATGGTTTCGGGGGTGCTGGTCTGCGGGCTGCGCTCGTCCATAGGGGCCCTCCTGTGGGCTCTATCCTCGTCGGCGCGCCGGTGGCGCAGGTGTGCGGGGCCTCAGCGTGTCCTTATGCGGCCCGGTGCCGGCCAGGAGCGGCACCCCTCTTGTGCGGCCCGAACACCCAGCGCCGCCTCAGACCAGGGCCACCAGAGCCCAGTCAAGCGCCCGAATATCTGAACACCTATCCATCTCTCATGGCGCATGACCTGTTTCCTGCCGGCCGCCCTTGTCCTTTCCCAGGCGTGCCCATGAGCACCCGCACCGTGCAGCGGTCCAGCGTCCTTTCCGTTTCGGCCGAGTGCTGTCCTTACTTCGTGCGCGTTAGGGTGCAGGTCTGCTTCCCCATCAGGTCGCCTGAGTCAACGTACTTCTGACCTTCAGTTTGGAACTCAGGATGATCTGGTGCGACCTTCAGAAAGAGGCCCTGCTGAGGTTCGTTCAGCCTGGCATGTGGTTGACGAACCAGACACGTACGGACATCACGGAATCCCAGCACTGTCAACGACCGGATGGCCGCAAGAAAGACAGGATTGCCATCTTCGGCGGCAAGGAAAAACGCGTCAAACTCTGACCCGGCGGCATCTTGACGCACAACGGGACCAAATCCGGTGCTGCCTTTCCCTACCGCTTCTGCGAGTCCCACTTGCATGCGCATGGGCAGGATCAGGCGTTCGCCCGGTTGTTGATTCACAGTCATGGTCCACTCCTGACCTTGCGCCAGGAGGGAGGGCCCAGTCTTGACGTTGGTTGTCGTGGTGGGCGCACAAGACCCAAGAAGAACCATGACGCAGCCCATGAACATCCGTTTCATCACGGCATCATATTCGTCCGAAGACCAATTGCGCCGTTGGGTGATGAAGGGAGGCAGAGCCCAGACTTCACGCCAATCACGAACAGCGCGCCTCTGCACAGCCTACCGGGCGCCACTGGGCCATGCCCGCTCTATGCTGGCGGGCGTATGCGCGCGCCTGTGCCCGGCCAACTGGACGCCCTGTCTCTGGGGGCCATTCTGGTCACCATCGTGTTCTGGGCCTCAGCCTTTGCGGGGATTCGCGCGGGGCTGGAAGCCTTTTCACCTGGGCACGTCACGCTGTACCGCTTTCTGGTCGCCAGCGCCGCGCTGGGCCTCTACGCCGTGGCCGCCCGCATTCCGCTGCCGCCGCTGGGAGACCTGGGCCGCATTGCGCTGCTCAGCTTTTCGGGCATCACGCTGTACCACATCTGCCTGAACTACGGCGAGGTCAGCGTGCCCGCTGGCACTGCCAGCCTGATCATCGCGGCGGGGCCGGTCATCACGGCGCTGCTGGCCACGCGCTTTGCGGGCGAGCGCCTGAACCACCTGGGCTGGCTGGGCACCCTGATCAGCCTGGGCGGCGTGGCGCTGATCGTGCTGGGCAGCGGCCAGAGCCTGCAGTTTACCCAGGGCGCCCTGCTGATTCTGGCGGCGGCGCTGTTTACCAGCCTGTACTTCGTGTTTCAGAAACCGCTGCTCTTACGCATGAACCCGCTGCACTTCACGGTGTGGTCGCTGATCCTGGGCACCGTGCCCATGCTGGTGTTCCTGCCGGGCTTCGGCACGGCGCTGGCCCAGGCGCCGCTTGAGGCACACCTCGCACTCGTGTATATCGGGCTGTTTCCAGCGGCGCTGGCGTACCTCACCTGGACCTTTGCCCTGGCCCGCGTGGGGGCCGGCACCACCACCTCGTTTCTGTATGTCTCGCCCGTGTTCGCGGTGCTGATCGCGTGGCTGTGGCTGCGCGAGGTGCCCACCGCCGTGACCCTGGTGGGCGGCGCCATTGCCGTGGCGGGCGTGGTGTTGGTGAACACCCGGGGCCGCCCCGCCGCCGCGCCCACCCCCCCGGCCGAGGCCCGGGCATGACCTCAGCCCAGCCGCAACCCCAGGCCCAGCCAGCGGCCCAGGCCCCGCTGGCGGTGCAGGACATCGCCGTGCGCCTGGGCGGCGAACTCATTCTGGACGGCGTGACGCTGGACGTGCAGCGCGGCGAATTCCTGGCCCTCATTGGTCCGTCGGGCGGGGGCAAGAGCACGCTGCTGCGGGTGCTGGCGGGGTTGCTGAAGCCCGAACGGGGCACCGTTCACATCGCCACGCCGCCTGCGCTGGTGTTTCAGGATTACCGCCTGTTGCCCTGGCGCACCGCGCTGCGCAACGTGCAGCTGCCCGCCGACCTGGGCACCGGCGGCGGCCTGGCCCCCGGCGAGGCGCTGAAGATGGTGGGCATGGAGGCCTACGGGCCCTACTTCCCGGCACAGCTGTCGGGCGGCATGCGCGCGCGGGTGGCGCTGGCCCGCGCCCTGGCCCAGAGCGGCGACGTGCTGCTGCTGGACGAACCCTTTGCGGCCCTGGACGCCCTGGTGCGCGAGCGCTTCAACGCCGAACTGCGCCATCTGCACGAAAAAACAGGGCGCACCACGGTGCTGGTCACCCACTCCATCCGCGAGGCGGTGTGGCTGGCCGACCGGGTGGCGGTGCTGCGCGGCGGACGGATTGTGGAACTGCTGGACACGCGCGGCGAAGGCCGGGTCAGCGCCTACACCGATGGCCTGGAAGCCCACCTGCGCGCCGTGCTGGGCACCGGCGACAGCACCCGATTGCGCCTGGACAGCGTGCGGGCGCGCAGCCGCGCCTGGGTGCTGCCGGTGGCGGCGGTGGCGCTGGCCCTGGCGCTGTGGGCCTGGGGCGCGCACGCCCTGAACCAACCCTTTCTGCTGCCCACCCCCGGCGCGGTGTGGCAGGAAGCGGTCCGCACCGCCCCCGCGCTGGCCGCCGCGTTCTGGGTCACGGTGCGCACGGCGCTGCTGGGCACGCTGCTGGGCGCGCTGGCTGGCGTGCTGATCGGCTATCCGCTGGCCAAGTGGCGGGCGCTGGAACGCTTTCTCAGCCCCTTCCTGGTGGCCTCGCAGAGCACGCCCATCGTGGTGCTGGCGCCGCTGCTGGTGTCGTGGCTGGGCTTTGGCTTTGTGCCCGCGCTGGTGGTCTCGGCGCTCAGCGCGCTGTACCCGATTCTGGTCGCCACGCTGGTGGGCGTGCGTGAACTGGAAGCCACCTACCACGAACTGTTCAGTTCGCTGCGCGCCACGCGCTGGCAGCGCCTGACCCGCCTGGAACTGCCCGGCGCCCTGCCCGTGCTGCTGGGCGGCCTGAGGCTGGCGGCCAGCCTCGCCCTGATTGGCGCGGTGGTGTGGGAATTCGTGGACCCCAACCAGAAGGGCCTGGGGCTGGCCGTGCAGGTGGCGGGCGTGTACCAGAACAAGGCCGGGCAATTTGCCGCCATTGGCCTGCTCATCGGCTACGGGGTGTTGGTGTACCTGCTGATCACCGGGCTGGAGCGCCGGGTGATGCGCCGCCGGGGCCGCTAACCACGCCCCCAAAAGGCCAGGAACTCTATAAGCGTTCATCCGCTTGGCGCCCCGGGCGGCCCTGTACTCTGGCCCGCATGGAACGTCCGCTGGTGTGCGTGGGGGCGCTGGTCTGGGGCCCAGGGGGCCGGGTGCTGCTGGTGCGCACCACCAAATGGCGGGGGCTGTGGGGCGTGCCGGGCGGCAAGGTGGAGTGGGGCGAGAGCCTGGAGGCGGCCGTGCGCCGCGAACTGGCCGAAGAGGTGGGCCTGCCCCTGCGCGACGTGCGCTATGCCCAGACCCAGGAAGCGGTCCTGAGCCCCGAATTCCACAAGCCCGCCCACATGCTGCTGGTGGACTTTTTCGCCACCACTGAGCAGGACACCGTGACCCCCAACGAGGAAATTGCCGAGTGGGCCTGGGTGCCACTGCTGCAGGCCCCCGCCTACCCGCTGAACACCGTGACCCGCACCCTGGTGGCCCTGGCTGCCCAGGAGGCGCGCCCATGAGGCCAGGACGCGGCACGGCGCTGGTGACCGGCGCGGCGCGCGGCATTGGGCGGGCACTGGCCGTGGCCCTGGCCGAAGAAGGCTTTGACGTGGCGGTGCACTACCACCGCAGCGTGGCCGACGCCCACGAGACAGCGGCCCTGTGCCGCGCCCGGGGCGTGCAGGCCCTGCCCCTGAGCGCCGATGTCACGGTGCCCGCCCAGGCCCGCGCGCTGGTCCGCGAAGCGCACCGGGCCTTTTCCAGCGGCAGCGGCTTGGCCGTGCTGGTGAACAACGTGGGCAACTACGTGCACCGCCCGCTGCTGGACACCACCGATGAGCAGTGGGCCGACATGCTGGGCAGCAACCTGACCGCCACCTTTGCCACCTGCCAGGAGGCGGCGCCGCTGCTGCGCGCCCGGGGCTGGGGCCGCATTGTGAACCTGGGGTATGCAGGGGCCGCGCAGCTCGTCGCCCGGCCCGGCATCGTGCCGTATGCCATCGCCAAGGCGGGGGTGCTGCAGCTGTCGCGCTCGCTGGGGCAGGTGCTGGCGGGCAGTGGGGTCAGCGTGAATGTGGTCAGCCCCGGCGTCATTGAAACCAGCCTCAGCCAGCCGGTGGCGCAGATTCCCGCCGGGCGCGTGGGCACCGTGCAGGAGGTGGTGGACGCCGCGCTGTATTTCGTGCGCGCCAGCGATTATCTGACTGGCCAGGAGCTCGAAGTGGCCGGCGGCTGGAACCTGTAGCTGGGATGGACCAAGGGCCTCTACCGGCAGGGAACAGCGCAACAGTGGCGAGGCTGGCTGGGCCGGTCCTCTCCCCTGCTCAAGCCTGGAAACGGGTGCCTGTTCCACCCCACGGCCAGGAATCGGCCCGTCATTCCGTTGGCCCCACAGGCTTTCCCAAATCCCTCTTACTGGGAACGCGAATCGCTTCAGCAGTTCGCATGGTGCGACCCAACAAGCACGCTGTTTCTCCTTTGCTCTATTGCGGGGGACCCGCAGCAATTGGGACCTGGAGAGCGGCGCAGCCAAGGGGGCTCGGCAGTTCAAGCGGCCCACCCGATCTTTTCCTCAGCAGCCTGCAAACTGTCTGAAACCCTTTCTTCCATTGCTCACTCCAGAGCCCTTGAGGGATAGACACACGGCGACCCCCGAACGGCAAGGCAGACACACCTACAGGCAGCGGCTTTGAAGCCCAAACCGGCAGAGTCGGGGTGGGTGCCCAAGTCCACCGATCCGGCAGGCAATCGGCTCCCAACGAGCGGGCCCTCAGGGTGCGCCTTGCGCATTCATTCCCCTCTGCCCCTTTTCCAGGTCCGCCGGACCAAGCGGCAGCTGACATAGCCCGGACATGTGCTGCAGCCTGATGTCTACAGCCCTGACCTGCCACACTCCCCCCTGCTCATACAAGTGCAGGACACCTGTCCCCACCCTCAGCCAACCCCCACAGAACAGAGCGCTTTCTGAGGAAGCCAGAGGGCGAAACTTTCAATTGACAGTTCAGAAGACGCCCCAGATAGCGCACGACAGGCTCCTAGACAGGCCAGTACATTAGTAAAATGAGAACGGACTCATGTGAATATCGAGCAAATGTTACTGTCTCTTTATTCTGGACAAAAAATACTGCGTCCCGAACGCAGTGCAGGCCTTCATTTTGAACTCAGGGTGTACCAATTCCCTGTCAGAGTTCTGTCATTCATCCAATGGCAGAGCTGGGTGCGTATTATCTGCAAAGTTCCCAAATTTACTTGACAGAAGCGCCCGGCCGTGTCAGCGGTCCGTGGATGTTGTCGCTTCGCTGCTCAGGCCGTGGAACAGCCCAGGAGGTTTCCCATGAACGCACGTCTTGCTTCCTCTGCCTTTGGTACCCTCGCCCTGACCCTGCTGCTCGCCGCCTGCGGCAGCCAGACCACCGCCCCCCAGGCCGGCGAGGCCGCCCGCACCCGCACCCTGGCCCCCCTCCTGGGCACCAGCAACCCTGAAGCCATTTCCGGCCAGTACATCGTGGTCTTCAGCGAAGGCGCCGCCAGCAACCTGAGCGCCCAGAGCGCCAGCGGCCTGATCCAGAGCCTGAACCTGGACCCCCAGGGCGTGAGTGTTCAGCACATCTACGGCGCCGTTCTGAACGGCTTTGCCGCCAAGCTGAGCGCCCAGAACCTGCAGGCCCTGCGCCAGGACCCCCGCGTCAAGTACATCGAGCAGGACGGCATGATGCACGCCACCGCCACCCAGAGCGGCGCCACTTGGGGCCTGGACCGCATTGACCAGCGCAACCTGCCCCTGGACGGCAACTACGTCTATAACTCCACCGCCAGTGGCGTGAAGGCGTACATCATCGACACCGGCATCAACACAGCGCACAGCAACTTTGGCGGGCGCGCGGTGTGGGGGACGAACACCACGGGTGACGGCAACAACTCGGACTGCCAGGGGCACGGCACGCACGTGGCCGGCACCGTGGGCAGCGCCACCTGGGGCGTGGCCAAGGGCGTGCAGCTGGTGGCCGTGAAGGTGCTCAACTGCCAGGGCTCGGGCAGCAACTCCGGCGTCATTGCCGGCGTCAACTGGGCCGTCAGCAACAAGGGCAGCGCGACCGCCGTGGCGAACATGAGCCTGGGCGGCGGGGCCAGCCAGGCGGTGGACGACGCCGTGAACAGCGCCGCCAGCAAGAACCTGATCATGGTGGTGGCCGCCGGCAACGAGAACCAGAACGCCTGCAACGTCTCGCCGGCCCGCGCCGCCAGCGCCATCACCGTGGGCAGCACCACGAACACGGACGCCCGCAGCAGCTTCTCGAACTTCGGCACCTGCGTGGACATCTTCGC
Organism: Deinococcus aquaedulcis; assembly: GCF_019693445.1. NCBI lineage: Bacteria > Thermotogati > Deinococcota > Deinococci > Deinococcales > Deinococcaceae > Deinococcus > Deinococcus aquaedulcis. The sequence goes on from NZ_JAHRBL010000005.1 coordinate 176,713, forward strand.
GCCGGGCAGCAACATCACCTCCACCTGGATCGGCTCCACCAGCGCCACCAACACCATCTCCGGCACCTCCATGGCCTCGCCCCACGCGGCCGGCGCCGCTGCCCTGCTGATCGCGGCGGGCAACAGCACCAACAGCGCCGTGACCAGCGCCATGATCAACAACGCCACCACCGGCAAGGTGACGAACGCCGGCACCGGCAGCCCCAACCGCCTGCTGTTCACGGGCACCGGCGGCACCACCCCGCCCCCCACGGGCGGCACCACCACCTACACGGGGAGCGTGTCGCAGGGCGCCAGCAGCTACAAGCCCGGTACGAGCGGCTTCTCCTACGCGGGCGGCACCCTCAAGGGCAACCTCAGCGGCCCCTCCGGCACCGACTTTGACCTCTACCTGCAGCGCTACAACGGCTCCTCGTGGGTGGATGTCGCCGCCAGTGAGGGTGCCAGCAGCACCGAGGCCATCACCTACACCGCCAGCAGCGGCACCTACCGCTGGGAGGTCTACGGCTACTCCGGCTCTGGCTCCTACACCCTGGTCGAAACGAAGTAAATCCTGCCGGGCGGCGTCAAGTTGACGCCGCCCGCTGCCTTTTGCCGCTGCCCCCGTCTTCTCTCCTGCCCCGAGGTTTCCTGACATGTTCAAACCCCTGCACGCGCTGCTGTCGGCTGTTGGTCTGCTCGCCCTTTCTGCCTGCTCTCCCCAGGCCACCCCGGACGTGACGGCCGCCGCCCTGCCTCAGGAGAGCATCACGGTGACGGGCACCGAAAAGGCCTTCAGTGACGAACTGAGCAGCCAGATCGTGTACGGCGTGGTGACCAACGTGACCAACCGTCCCTACCAGGTGAGCGTGACCCCCAGCAACTACATGAGCGGCTGGTGCGGCGGCACCCTGATCAGCTCCACCTGGGTGCTGACGGCGGCGCACTGCGTGGATGGTTACAGCGCCTCGCAGATGCGGGTGCGCGCCGGCATCAACGACCTGACCACCAGCACCGGGCAGCTGCGCACCGCCGCGCAGATCGTGATGCACCCCAGCTACAACCGCAGCACCAGCGCCAACGACATTGCCCTGATTCGCGTGTCTGCCTTTACGCTGGGCAGCACCGTGCAGCCCGCCGCCCTGCCCAACAACGCCACCGAAAGCGTGCTGGACGTGAACGGCAAGTTCGCCACCGTGAGCGGCTGGGGCAAGACCGAAACCGGGTCCTCCAGCCCGCGCGCCCTGCGTGAAGTGAGCATTCCCATCACCCCCACGGGCAGCGACTGCGGCAGCCGCCCGGCCAACACCATCTGCGGCAAGTACTACCAGGGCAAGGACTCCTGCAACGGTGACAGCGGTGGCCCGCTGGCCGCGCGCTACAACAACAAGTTCTATGTGCTGGGCGCCGTGTCGTATGGCCCGGCCGAGTGCCGTGGCTACGGGGTCTACACCCGCGTGAACGGCTTTATCAACTGGATTTACAGCTACACCGGCATCAGCGCGCAGTAAGCGCCGCCGCGCTCCAGCCCCCGGCCCCACGTGGCCGGGGGCCGCGCTTTGTGGTGGGCGGGGCTGTGGGAGGCAGCGGGCCACCCGAAAATGGGACCGATGCCTGCCTCGTCTCCTGTCCTTGCTCCCCTGACCACCCATGCCGGGGCCACAGCCCACCTCGCGCGCGACCCCGTCATGGCGGTCGTGATCGCGCGGGTGGGCGACTTGCCTGTGCTGGTCCCCACCCCAGACCCCTTTGCCACCCTGGTGCGCAACGTGACCGGCCAGCAGCTGAGCGTGAAAGCTGCCGCCACCATCTACGCCCGCCTGGAAACCCTGCTGGGCGAGCTGACCCCGGATACCCTGCTGGCCGCCGCCCCGGACGCGCTGCGGGGTGCGGGGCTGTCTTGGGCCAAGGTGCGCACCGTGCAGGCCATTGCCCAGGCGGCCCGGGGCGGCGCCGTGGACTTTGCGCACCTGGGCACCCAGGACGACGAGGCTGTGATCGCCGCCCTGCTGCCGCTGCCCGGCATTGGCCGCTGGACCGGCGAGATGTTTCTGATGTTCGGCCTGGCGCGCCCGGATGTGTTCAGCATGGGCGACCTCGCGCTGCGCCAGGGGCTGGCCCGGCTGTACCCGGAGCAGCCCGCCGCAGAGGTGCTGGCCGGCTGGCAGCCCTACCGCACCCTGGCCGCGCGCTACCTGTGGGCCGACAGCGCCCTGAACCGGGGCGGCGGAGCGCCGGTCTAGGCGGCGCAGCGCCCGCTTCTTTGACCCTATAGCCTCGTCGGCACTGCCCGCCAGGAGCCCGCCGCCTGGAACAAAACCGGGTGGTGGGTGTTCCTCTCCTGCTTGCTCTCCTGCAGTCTCGAAGAGTGGCCGCGCCGCGCGGTGCCCGGCTGTGGCGCCGCTTCGCCAGCCTGCCCGAATGGTCGGCCAGAACGCTGCAGGCAGGGTCCGTAGAAGCGCCCTGGTGTGGACAGGTTCAACCGTGCGGCTGGCGCAGCTCGGGGAACATGTCTTTTTGTCCTCGCTTTGTTGGGAAGCCGCCGCTGAGGCCAGCACGCGCCTGCCGACCACCCCACACCCCCTTTTCCGCTGCCGCGTCTTCTGACCTGTTGACCTGTTCCAGCCCCACACTCTAGGCAGCGCCACACTGACCCAGAGTGCAGAATCCAGTCATGAACCCGGCGCTGCGCAAAACCCTGCTTGACCTCGCGATCACCGTGGGGCTGCCTGTTCTGATCCTTAGCCCCAATCTGCTGGGCAGCGGCTTCAGCGTGGCCGCCGCGCTGGGGGGCGGCCAGAGTGGGAACATCCGCGCGTATCTGATGTCGGCGCTGATTCCCGTGGCCTATGTGCTGTGGGACCTGCTGATGGGACGCAACTTCTCGCCCATCGCCCTGTTTGGCGGCCTGAGCGCTGTAATAAACGGCGCGCTGGCCTTCTGGTTCGTGGACGGCCTGTGGCACGCGCTGAAGGATTCGGTGAACGCCTACCTGCTGGGCGGCCTGGTGCTGGTCAGCGCCCTAACGCGCACGCCGCTGCTCAAGGTGTTTCTGCAACTGCTGGCCCTGCCCAGCAAGCCTGCGCACCGCGCCGCGCTGCTGGCGGCGCTGGAGCACCCAGCCATGGGGCGCGCGTTCGTGGTGGGGAGCGCCGTCTTCGGGGGCCTGCAACTGCTGCTGGGCGCCGGCAACTCGGTGTACAACTTCCTGCAGGTCACGGCGCCTTTCGGCACCGAGGCCTTTAATGCCCAGGTGGCCAGTGTGAACGCGGTGGTGCGGCTGCCCAGCCTGCTCGTGGGGGCCGGCGGCTTTATGGCCGCCTTCTTTGTGGTGGAGCGCCAGCTCAAGGCCACCTATGGCCCGCAGGCCAGCCTCGCGCAGCCGGACAGCCTGGCAGGCGCCCCCAGCCCCGCCGCCTGATCGCGGCCCGCCACGGTTGGCCGCTGGGAATCCACCTGCCCCTGCCCGGCAGCGGCCCCTGCTAGCCTGCGCGTATGCCTGAACACCCCAACTGGGCGACCCTGACCGAGGACGACACCCAGCCGTGGCACACCCTGGAGTCCCGGGTGCTGGTCGCGGGGTTCCGCACCGTCTATGAAGACCGGGTGCGCCTGGAAAATGGCGTGGAAACCCTGTACCAGTACCGCCCGCGTGGCCCGCGCGCCGTGTTCGTGCTGCCGGTCACGGCGGCGGGCGAGGCGGTGCTGATCCGCCAGTACCGCTATCCCCTGCGCGCCACCGTGACCGAGGTGGTTGCGGGCGGGGTGGAACGCGGCGAGGACCTGCACCACGCCGCCACGCGCGAACTGCAGGAGGAAGTGGGCGGCGTGGCCGCCGAGTGGGTGGCGCTGCCGGGCTTTTATCCGCAGCCCAGCATCAGCGGCGTGATCTTTTATCCCTTTCTGGCGCTGGGCGTGACCCTGGGCGACACCGCCCACGAGGCCACCGAAACCATTGAGCGCGTGGTGATGCCGCTGCGCGAGGCCTACGCGCTGCTCGACAGCGGCGGAATTCAGGACGGCGCGAGCAGCCTGACGCTGTGGCACGCCCGCGCGCCGCTGCAGGCCCGGGGGCTGCTCTGACAGCGGCGACCAGTTGCACCTTGGGGCCAGACAGCGGCCTCTCCATTCCGTGGGCGCCGCTGTCTTCTGCAGGCACTCCCTTCGTTCGTCCCAGAGACGTTGAGGGTGTCTGCCCCCAAGGTCTCTGGGTGCTGCTGTGAGCCGTCCTGGCGAGCTGCCCGCGCCCTTTGCCACGCTGGCGGGCCCCTGGCGCGAGGACCTGCTGGTGGAGAACAGCGAATTTCTGGCCTTTGCCGACCGCGCCGACTCCCCAGAGCAGGCGCTGGCGCAACTGAACAGCCTGCGCGGGCGCTACCCGGACGCCACACACCACTGCTGGGCCTACCGCATCGGGCCCCTATACCGCTTTCACGATGATGGCGAACCCGGCGGCACGGCCGGCGCCCCCATGCTGAAGGCCATCGAAGGCCAGGGCCTGGACCATGTGATGATCGTGGTGGTGCGCTTTTACGGGGGCGTGAAGCTGGGCACCGGCGGGCTGGCCCGGACCTACAGCGGGGCCGCCGCCGCCTGCCTGCGCGCCGCGCCCCGGATCACGGTCCGCCCGCGCCTGACCTTGCGCGTGGAGGTGCCCTTTGCCCACCTGGGGCGCCTGTACCACCTGCTCGACAGCGGCGGCGCCCTGCGCGGCGAGGAAACGTACGGCGAGGGCGGCGTGACGCTGCAGGTGCAGCTGCTGCCCGAAGAGGTGGAACCCTTCACGGCCGCGCTGCGCGACGCCACACGCGGCGAGGGCCACGCCGAACCTGAACAGTGACACAAACTGTTTAACCCGAGCAGCGCGAGAGGGGAAAAAAAGTTGGCCTGGAAAAGAGAGCGCGAATCGAGAAGCCGCCGATTCAATCACGGGTGGAACGGGAACCGTATGATCAATGGTTCGGACAGGTTCAGCATTCACTGCAACGAGCAGCCACAACAAACCGCGATCAGTAGGGCACCTTTACTCCTCCCCCCTTGTGTGAGCGGCTGGGCGGGGGGCGAGCGGGCTCAGCCTTTCAAACGACGTTTTCGGAACTGTGCTCCCTCGATAGGCTTGAAAAGTGGCCGAACCATTGATGATCCGGGGTCCGGGTCATCCGTGACCGCCCCTTCGCTTCGGTGCTTCCACGCCTCTCTATCCCCGTTTGGCTTTCTCTGCTGCGCCGCTCTGCGAGCCCAGCCGGCCGGGTTCACCAGTTCTTCCAGAACGGCTGAACCCGAATCCGTATGAGACCGGCGGGGAAGCTGACCCCGGGCGCAGCCGGCACGTACCCGGCCGCCCACGCGCTACCATAGGTGAACGTCTTCATGTCCAGAACCCCTGCCCCTCCGAGTACCAAGGGTCGGCCTGCGGCGGCCGGGGCCCTGCGGCTGCGTGCCCTGGGTGGCCTCTCACTGGGCGAATTCCGCAAGGTCAAGTCGCTGCTGCTGCCGGTGATCGTGGCGCTTGAAGGCCCCACCACCCGCCGCCACCTCGCCGCGCTGCTGTGGCCACGCGCTGCCAAACCCGAAGTCAGCCTGCGCGTGGCGCTGCACGCCCTGCGCGAATACTGCCCAGACGCCCTGTGGGGCGAGGAACGCCTCTCGACCGGGCTGCCCTGCGACGCCGCCGAACTGCTGAACCTGCGCGGCGAGGCCGCCGCCCAGGCCTACGTCGGGGCCTTTTTGCCCGACCTGAACGTCACCGACGTTTCGGCCGAATTTGAGGAGTGGGCCGAACACTGGCGCCAGCGGCTGGCCCGCCACGTGCAGAGCGAGGCCCTGCTGCTGGCCGAACGCAGCGAACCCGGTCTGGCTGCCCACTGGGCCCAGCGCGCCTACGATCTGCCCGGCGCCCCCCCGGCCGAGCCCGATACCCTGCGGCGCCTGCTGGCCCTCAGTGCCCCGGCCAGCGCCCTGGAAGCCGCGCTGCGCAGCGAACTGCGCGAGCTGACCGGCCGCCGCGCCACCGACGGCGTACCCAGTGCCCGGCGCGCCGCTATTCCCGCCGCGCGCATGCTGGGGCGTGAAGCGGAACTGGACACCCTGATGGCCTGGGCCGCGCACCCCGGTGGGGGCGTGGCGGTGGTCACGGGCCCCGGCGGCATCGGCAAATCCACGCTGGCGCGCGCTCTGCTGCGCGAGCTGACCGTGCTGGGCCGCACCGTGTATCTGGCCGACACCGAGGGCGTTCAGCACGCCAGCGAGGTGGCCGCGCGCCTCGCTGGCGTGCTGGCGGGGCCCGGCCCCCGGCCGGGCCGGGCCGACGACTGGGCGGCCCTGGGCACGGCGCTGCCCCCTGGCAGTGTGGTGCTGCTCGACGGCCTGGACAGCCTGGATGACCCCGAGGAACTGCGCGCGCACCTCAGCGGACTGCCCCAGGTGCGCTGGGTGCTCACTGGGCGCCGTTCCCGGCTGGGCCGCGCGCCGGAAGGCGATCTGCTGCTGGCCCTGGGGGGGCTGGAACGCCCGGCGCCCGAAGCCTCATGGCTGGACATCGGGGTGTGCAGCGCGGTGCAGGTCTTCGTGCGCGAGGCCACCCGAGTGCGGCGCGACTTCGCCCTCACGGCCCACAACGCCGGGCTGGTGGCCAGCCTCACCCGGCGCCTGCTGGGGCACCCGCTGGCCCTGACCCTGGCGGCCTCGTGGCTGCGGGTGGAGGACCTTCCAGCGGTGCACGACCGCGTGCTGCAGGATGCCGGCGCGCTGCGCACCGAAGGCGGCGACGGCGACGGGCGGCGGGGCCTGCAACTGGCAGCGGCGCGCTCCTGGGCCATGCTGAGCCCCGCCCTGCAGGCGGCGGCCCTGCGCCTGAGCGTGGGCGCAGACTTTGACCCCGCCGACGCCCCGGCCCTGGGCGTGGGCCACGAGGAGGTGGACGCCCTGCTGCAGCACGCCTTTCTGGAGGCCTATCAGCCCGGCAGCGAGCGCCTGCGCCTGTACCCGGCCCTGGACGGCCTGCTGCGCGAGCAGGGCCGCATACAGCCAGAACTGCTGCAGGCCGCGCGCCAGACCCACGCCGAGTTTCACCTGGGCCGCTTTGCCGCCCGCGCCCCCGAGGACCCGGCCACCGACCCGGAACGCGGCAACCTCACCCTGGCCATGCACGCCGCCCTGTGCGCCGCCACCCTGACCCCGGCCCTGGCCGAGCACCTGATGGCCCACTACGACCGCCGGGGCATGCACGCGGCGGGCATGGAAACCCTGCTGGCCCTCAGCGAACGCGCCGAGGAACTGGGCGCCCCAGACGCCGTGCAGGCCGCGCTGCAGGTGGGCAGCATGTGGCTGGCCTACCGCGCAGGCCGCCTGCTGGACGCCCAGACGCTGGCCGGGGTCTTCCTGCAGGGCCCCCTGGCCGCCGATCCCGCCAGCCGCATGAAGGTGCTCAATACCCTGGCCTCGGTGCGCGGGGAACAGGGGCAGATGCGCGCGGCGGCCGACCTGCTGCGCCAGGCCCTGCGGCTGGCCGGGCATCTGGGTGACCCCATGCGCGAACGCTTTTACCGCATGAATCTGCTGACTGTGCTGTCCTTTCTGGGCGAGGAAGCCGAACTGGCCGGGCAGATGGCCGAACTCGAAGCGGGCCTGCGCGACCTGCCCGAAGCGCACACCTGGCCGCTACGCGAGCGGCTGCTGGCCCTGCGCACCCACATGACCCAGGTGGATCTGCCGGGCTTGCAGCAGGAAGCGCAGGCTCTGGCGGCGGCAGGGGCGCGCAGCGGCGAGGTGCGCCAGCAGCTGGCCGGGCTGCTCTGCGGGGCCCGGCTGGCGCTGCGGCAGGGCGACTGGCGCGCGGCCCAGGACGCCATGGCCGAGGTTCAGCGCGTCACCGCCACGGTGCAGGACAACACCGCCGGGGTGGACCTGCTGCTGCTGGACGTTCAGCTGGCCTACGCCCGGGGGCGGGCCCCGCAGGCCCGGCGCTCGGCGCGGCAGGCCCTGCAGCAGCCCCGCCTGCGCGAGAATCCCTGGAACCTGATTGAACTGCTGCGCCTGACCGCCCCCGACCTGTACCGGCAGGACCCGGCCGGCACGCTGGCCTTTCTGTGCGCCGCCGCCCAGGCCTCCCACATCCACATGGGGCAGCGCCAGCAGGCCACCGAGCTGATCCGCACCCTGCATGGCGCCGCCACGCCGGGGCCCGCAGCACCCCTGGACTTGGGCGCCCTTCATCAGTGGCTGCGCACGCAACTGGCGTAAGGGGTGGGGTGGACAGGGCTGCCATGGACGCGCCGAAGCCTCCGGCCGCCCTCCTGGAGCACGGGACCCGGTGGGGTGCCAACTTAAGCGCAATTCAGCCTCCTTGCAGAAGCTCGGTTTCCCCAATTAACAGTTCAATGTTAAATCAGCAAACCAAAATGACTTGAAGTAGTTACGCTCAGAGGTATGGAAGACCTGCCAGATGAGACGCTTCTGGAGCTGATTCTTGCCGGAAGCGAGCAGGCCTTTCGCGAACTGTACCGGCGAGAATCGGGGTACATCCATGGGCTTCTGCAACACTTGCTTAGGAGCCCAGACGACATCGAACAGGCGGTCTACGAAACGTTCCTTGCATTTCGTGACAAGGCGATCCAACTGCAGCACCTTCATGGTCAGATCCCAAAACGCGAACTTTACCGGTTGGCGCTGCAGCGGGCCTGGTTCAGGCGCCGTCTCACTGCCCCGGTCGATACGGCCCTTGAGGTCTATCTTCCCTTTCTTCAAGCGCCGCCCACTCTCGAACGTCTTGAACAGAGGGCTGATGTGGAGCGGCTCCTGGAAGGCCTGAGTGGCTGGAACCTGGAACTGGTCATCCTGCGGTGGTACAGCGGCTTCACGTACGAGGAAATCGCCGACCTGCAGCGAATTCCGGTCGGTACGGTCAAAAGTAGAGTTGCGGCAGTGGTCAGACGTCTGCGCCAGCGGGCCCACGAGTTGGGCTGGGAGGAAGATGAATCATCCTGACAGGGCCAAGTTGCTGGCCTACGCGGCAGGTCGCTTGCCCGAGGCCGAGGCGAAGGGGATGGAGGCACATCTGGAGACCTGCGCTGATTGCGCGGGGGTGGTGGACACTCACCTGGACGAGGTGGTGGCCCTGGGCCGGGCACTGGGGCCGGCACCCGTTCCCGTGGAGTGGGAAGACCGGCTCATGCGGCAGGTCCCCCGCCCAGAGCCGCGCAAGGTCACCTGGCCGCCGGCCCTGGCCAAACGCTCGCGTGTGCTGCTGGCCCTGGAGCCTCTTCTGGCCCTGCGCGAGTGGGACGCCCGGCGCGATGAGGGCACGCGACATTACGACACCATCGCCCTGACCCTGCGGGCCTTCGACCTGATTGTAGAGTCGAGCGGCTTCGGCGCCGAGGTGAATGAGGAGACCGTCATCCGTGAACTCCTGCCTCTTTTACACCAGATGGACCTGGCCGCAGGGGTGCCGCCCGACCGTGGGCAGCATGCGGCCTTCGCCACTAGGCTGCTGAGCCGTCTGCGCAACGATGAAGAAGCCCGGCGCCCTTTCCGCGCCACCTATACCGACTTTGATCAAGGGCGCCCTGTGATCCGAGAGGTGGCGTTTCACCTCCTGGAAGAGCAGTTTATAGACGACGAGCGCTTTGCCCTGCGGCTGTCCGTAGAGGCCACCAACCTCTTTCTCAGCGCGCTCGATTTCGAAATTGAAGATGCCCAGGCCGCCTTAGAAGGCGTCATTCAGTCGCAGATTGAACGTGGCCGTTTTGAAGAAGCGGTTCAGTTTGCCCGGGACGCACGCGCCCGCTCCGTGCAACTTCAGGAGAAATTTGACCGGCTGCTGCGTGAGACCCGGCGCGATATGCGCCAGGTGGACTGGCGAACAGATATGCCGCGGCTGCTGGGTGAAGGCCTCAGTCACCTGCAGGGGCGGCTACGGGTGGAACAGGAGGTGATTCAAACGGCGCGTGAGCGACTTGAGCACCTGTCGCCGGGGAGTCCTGAAGCGCAGCAGGTGGCGCGCATTGCCGCCTTGATTGACGAATGCTTCCTACGCCATACCCATCTGCACCACGTTCTGCTGGGGGCACGCGAAGTCTTTTTTACAGAGCAAGACCGGCAGGCGTTCGCCCCCCGGCCACGCACGCATCTGCCGGACCTGTTCAGGGAGGTGCTTGAACCCCTGCTCGCCGCGCCCAGAGACCAGGCACTGGCCGCGCTGGAGGGTGAACAGGGGCGCCCCGACCTGCCGTCCAGGGCCGACGCGATTCGGGCCGCGCTGCTGCCAGCGCAGGCGCCCGAGAGTCTCTCCCTCAGCGACCTCACTTCATGGCTTCTCCGGCCTAAACGGACCCTGCCTGCCACCAGCAGTGAAGCCTCCGAACTCGTGTGGGAAGCGGCGCTTCCTGATCCTCTGCACTATCCCCCCGAGGTGCAGGCTAGTGGCGAGCCTTACCTGCAGCGCGGTGCGGCGCGCCTCTCGCAGGTACTGTGCTGGGCGGCGCAAGATGCTCAGCCCGCACCCGTTCTGGAATACCTGGGGCTGCGCGCCCTGCAGGCATTCGAGAATGACCGCCCCAGCCTGCTGCGGGCCGAACAGACGGGCACCCAGTTTGAAGCCGCAGGGTTTTACGGTCACGATCTGGACTTGCAGTGGTCGGCGGCTGACCCGGAGGCCACCCCATGATGGGCGCTGACGACGCGCCTTACGCGGCTGGCCGTCTGGTGCAGTGGGGCCTGCGGAATGGCGCCCACCCAAAACGCAACGACGAGTACCGGGCACTCCTCGCCCGCTACCTTGACCGCCTAGAGTTCCGCGAGGTGGTCCGGCGCTTTGCCGAAGGCCTGGAGCTGGAGATTCTGGAGGCCAGTACAGAGCACGGTATGGTGCTGGCCCCTTTGCCAGGCTCGGCTTTTGCGACCCAGGCCAGCGACTACCGCCCTTCGAGCAGTGAAGACACCCGCCTACTGGACGGCCTTGTTCAGGTGGCGATTGCGGCCACAGTCTATCCACGGGCCATGGATCTGCTGGGCGATCCCACCACCGTCCGCAATCCCGTCACGGTGACCGAGATTGAAGAGACGCTGCGCCAACTCGTGAACCGCCTGGATGAAGCGGCCAAGCAGCAGCCCGATCCCATACCTGAAGAGGCTGGTGGCCTCTATGAGGCGTGGCGCGTGTACAAGCATAGGCAGGCCCAGCGCAGCACAAAAGACCAGCGGTCTTCCCCCCTCAGCACGCACCGGATCATCGAGTACGCGCTGGACTACCTGTGCAAACAACACTGCTTTCAGCACAAGGGCCAGGTCTACCGGCCCCTCTGGCGCTACCAGGTTCTGGTTCAGGAGTACGCGGCCAGCCGAGCGCACGCCGCTGTCAAGCGCGCCCTGAACCCCTCGCAGGAGAAGCTCTGATGCCTCAGCTCACCAAACTGCGTCTGGTCAATGTCGGGCACCCCAAAGCCCGCTTTGACGATGTCACCATCCCCCTGCACGATCCTGTAGGGCGCGGCGTGGACACCACCCTCTGGCTGCGCAACGGCGGCGGCAAGTCGTCCATGCTCAATCTGTTTTTTTCACTTTTGCAGCCGAACCGGCGCCAGTTTCTGGGGAAGGCGGGCCAGCACGACCGCGCGCTGGAAGATTATGTGCTCCCAGAGACGCGGGCGATCATTGTGGCCGAATGGCAGCTGGACACGCCCAAGGGTGATCCGCCGCAGTGGTATCTGACCGGGGCCTTTTACGAATGGAGCGCGCGCGAGGCCAATACCCTGGAGCGGCTGTTTTTCGCCGCCCGGGTGCAGCCCCCCAGGCTCACGCTGGACCAACTTCCCCTGCGCGATGAGCGTCAGCGGCCCCTGACGCTCCACGGCTTCAAGCAGGCGTGGCAGAACCTGACCAAAGCGCACCCCAGTGCCGAGGGGCATGAAACCCACCACCTTCACGAGTGGCAGCGCGTGCTGGAAGAGGTGCGCATTGATCCAGAGCTGTTTGGCTATCAGCGTGTCATGAATGCCCGCGAGGGCGGCGCCGAGGACCTCTTCCGTTTTCGGGAAAGCGACGAATTCGTGAACTTCTTTCTGGGACTGGCCATGAAGCCGACGCATGGTCAGGCGGTAGCGAGAAATCTCGCTGGTTTCCGCGAAGGGCTCAGGGAGCGCATAGAGCAGCACCTGCCCGGCCTGGACCTGATCCGCCAGCTTCTTGGCCCGGTACAGGACATTCAGACGGTGGGCACTGAGCGGCAGGCCGCCCGCGAGCGCCTGGGCGCAGTGGCGACCAGACTGGAATTGACCGGGCTTCATGCCCACACACGGCAGGTCGAGGCCGAGACAGCCATCGCGGACCTGGACACCCAGACCGAACAGGCCCAGGAGTCGCTGGGGCAACTGAAGCGGAAGAAACAGGATCAGCTGCATCACTGGCGGGCCCTGGAGCGCCGGCAGCTGGTCAAACAGACCGCGCGCCTGACGGCCGAGGCGGCCACCGCCGAGCAGCACCTGCGGGACGCCGAACACGCCCGGCAGATCTGGCGGCAGGCCCCCGCCCTGCTGGATGTAGAGCGGCATGAAGAGCAGTTGCGCGTGATTGAAGCCCTGCTTCAGGCGCAGGATGAGGCGCTGGCCCCGGACTGGGCTGACGTTCGGCACTCGGCCCGTCAGCTGGCGGGCGCACTGCTCACCCGGGCGCAGCAGGGGCGCACTGAGGCCCAGCGCCGGCAGGCTGAGGCCGCTGTTCTGGAACAGGCAGCCGCCCAGGCGGCTCAGGAAGCCAGAGGCGCACGCAAACTTTCAGGGCGCACAGCAGAGCGGGCCCAGACTGGCCGCGACCGTCTCGGAGACCTTCGCTGGGCGCTGCAGCAGCTGCGTGCAGGAGGCACACTCGGACCAGAAGAAGCGCTGGCCGTGGGCCTGGCCCGCTGGCAACACCAGCAGGCCGACGCCACCTTCAACGAAGAAGCACTGCAAGGGGAACAGCAACTGCTGGAACAGCAAACGCAGGTGTGGCGTGAACAGCACTTTGCTGCCGAACGGCACTGCCATTACGCCGAAGAACGCTATGAGCAGGCCTACGCGGCGCTTCTGCAGGCACGCGAGGCGCGCCAGGCCATGGCCAACCACCCCGTTCTGACGCGCCTCATGGACAAGGAACCGGACCTGGTTCCCCTGTCCAATGAAACGGTCCAGATCCTGATTCGGGAGCGCACAGAGCTGGAGCGGCAACTTCTCGAGCTCCGGGCCCAGCAGGGCGAGGAGGCGCGCGTGCTCGAAGCGCTCCGGGTTCGCTCACTGCTGCCCCCCACCCGGGACGTGGCTGCGGTCTGCCAGCTGCTGGAGGAAGCCGGTCTCGCCTGCTGGTCAGGCTGGGAACATGTCGCGCAGCAACTCCCCCGCTCTGCAGCACGTCCCTTTATCGAACGGGCGCCCGAACTGGTGCAGGGCGTGCTGGTCCGGGATCAGGACCTTGAACGGGCCCGGCGCGTGCTGCTGGCAACGTCGGCGGCGCTCGAGACGCCCGTGGTGGTGGCGGCTCGTCAGCAAGCCTTCAGCGTTGACCCGGGGCAGGAACCAGAGGGGAGATTCCTTGTTGGGCCGACCAGCGACGCCCATTTTGACGCGGACGCTGGTGCCCGTGAGGCGGTGGTCCGCGAGTTGCGGTTGGAACGCCTCCAGGCCGAGCAAGTGCAGGTCGAGCGTGAACGCCAGACCCTGCGAGAAGCGCTTGACCAGCTTGAGACCTATTTGCAGCAGCATCTGCCCGGCTTCTTCGAGGCGCGTGAAGCCGAGGTGACGGCCCACCGCGCGGCGCAGCAGGCGGCACAGGGCCATCTGAGCGACCTGAGCGCAGAGCAGCACCAGCGGCAGGCTCGCCTGCAGGAGCTCAGCCTTCAACTGGAAGCGTGCCGTCAGGCTGCAGAAGCTGCGCGCCAGCACCGCCAGCGGTTGGAAACCCATTTGGAACGGCACGGGGATGAACGTCAGGAGCGCGAACTTGGCAACAGTGTTGATCAGGATGAGCGGCAGGCGCGGACCCTGGAACAGGAGGCGGACCTCAACGACGAGCGGGCCAAAACCGCCGAGGGCCAGGCACGCCACCTGCTGGACCTGGCCAAACACCTTGAGCTGGGTGCCGCCGCTGCCGAACATGAAGCGCGCGCCGTGCCATATCTAGAGTCGGGCCCCCTTTCTGCCACCACCGAAGATGTCGAAACCTGTCGGGGGCGGCACCGCCTGCTGTGTGAAGCGCTGGATCAAAAAACGCTGGACCACCAACTCAGGCTGAAGCGGCAGGCCGCCCAGGAGGGGCTCCAGGCAGCGCGCGAACGCTTCGAGCGCAGCTGCCCCAGCGGCATTCAGGAACCGGCGGTGCGCCGGGCGCTGGACACGCTGGCCGATAAGGAGCGCGTACACGAACAAGCCAGAGCGGCTGAAGTGCACAGAGACGCCGCCTTTGCCGAAGCCCAGCGGCTGAGGACTGCCCGGCACGGCGTTACCGAGCAACTGGCACACCACGAACGCGAGTATTCGCAGCTCAAGTGGCGGCTCACCCCAGAAGAGGACGAGCTGAGCGAGGAAGCGCTCCTACAACTCGCTCAGGACGTCAGGCGGCAGGCTCTCCAGACCGAAGATCAGGAAGCCCTGTGCCGCGACCAGCTTGAACACCTTCAGAAGGCCAAACGGGCCGCCGAACCCCCACTGCGCTTCTGGCAAGAGCAACGGGCAAAAGCGCGGGGGCTGACCGAGCGGTATCAGGAACTCCTTCAGGCCCAACCTTCCACGACACCTGCCAAGGTCACCCTGCGAGATCAGGACGTCGCCGCCCACCTCGATGATCTGGCCGCCGCCCTTGATCACGAGCAGCAACGCTGGCAAGACTTAGCACGCCGCCAGGAGGCCGCCGGCCGAACGTTCTTTCGAACCCTCTCTGGGAGCCCTGTCATATTCGTCAAGTCGCTCCTGGCGTGGACACCCGAAGACTTGGAACTCAATGCCGGGCAGCTGCGCGAGGAGCTGGAGATCCGGCAGCTCAATATTGAGGGCCTCTTGCAGCAGTTCGAGCAGCACCGCGAAGTACTCATTACGGAGACGCTGGGGCTGGCCGAACGGGGCATGACCCTGCTGAGGGGCCTCGCGGCTCATTCCACCCTGCCCGAAGGGGCAGGCCGCCTGACGGGACAGCGGTTCCTCAAGATCACCTTGCCTGACCTGCCGCCCCAGGCCGAACGGCGCGCCCGGATTGGCGCTCTGCTGGACGATATCGTGCTGGACAGGGCCGAGACCAAGGGCGCCGAGCTGGTGCAGCGGGCCGTGCGCAAGCTCGCGCAGCCTATTCGCGTGGAGGTGCTGTTTCCTGATGTGGACGCGCCGCCCCGGTATCTTCCCATCACAGCCATGGCCAAAGAAAGTGGCGGTGAGCGCCTGACGAGCGCGGTGCTGCTGTACTGCACGCTGGCCCGTCAGCGCGCCCGCGAACGCGGCCTGGATGTGCAGGCCACGGGAACCCTGTTGCTGGATAACCCGGTGGGAGCGGCGTCGCGCGTCAAGCTGCTGCAATTGCAACGCGAGATGGCCCGCGCCATGTCCATTCAGCTGATCTACGCCACCGGGGTGCAGGACATGGAAGCTGTCGGCACCATGCCCAACGTGGTGCAACTGCGCAACGAGAAGCACAATCTCAAGACCGGCCACCGCCTGGTGGAACTGGCCAGGCTGGGACGCCACGAAACGGAGGTGGTTCGCTAATGAGCGAGAGCCCCAACAACGGCGCTGATCCCCGCTGGACCAAGGAATTCACCGAGCGTCTGCGGCAACTGGAATTGCGCCCGGGCAGAGTCAGTATTTCGCTGGACCAACTGCATGCTGAATTCACCCAGGTGTTCGCCCATCGGCCCGGCATTCCAGACCGGCGGGTCTGGCTTCTGGACGCCTTACGGTATGCCGAGCAACAGGGCGTCATCCGGCTTCCGCCGCAGAAGGGCAAGTTGTGGGATCCCTCTGGTCAGCCTCCCTTGCCTTCGCGGGTCAGCCGCGTCGCTGTGCCCAAGCCCGCGCGCGAGGCCTGGTGGCGAACGCGGTACTGGCCGCCGGAACTGGAATGGCTCCTGGACATGGAAACGCTGGACGAGGCCCATGATGCCTTTCTCCTGCGGGTCGAACAGGGCCTCAAAGAGGGCTGGTTCAAGGACGCGGCCCCGCTCCGGCACCGTTCCATTCAGCTCACTGGCGATGACAAGCGCCTGGGGGTGCTGCTGGACGGTGTGCTGTTCAAGAAGGGGCGTCTGACCCCGGCCCTCCTGAACTGCGCTTCGGACACGCTCCCCCTGGCCCATGAAGTCGTTGGTGGTCCACCAGTAGCGCTGGTGTTCGAGAACAAAGAACCCTACAACCTTGCTCTGGGGGTGCTCCGAGCGCTCGCCCGCCGCCCCTACGGCGTGGTGGCGTTTGGCGGCGGTGGCAGCTTTCAGCAATCAGTGCGCGCCTTTACGGACATTCAGGCCTCAGAGCTCTACCGCCAGAGGGTCGGGCAGCCGCTGCGGCGGATTGATTATGTGGGCGATCTGGACTGGCCAGGCCTGGCTATTGCCGCACAGGCCGCGCGCCGGGCTCAGGAGGCTGGATTGCCACCTGTTGTTCCGGCCCTGGGTGCCTATCAAGCCATGCTCAACGCCTTGCTGGACCCGCGCATCAACTGTCCAGAAGGGCTCGCGGTTCAAAACACCAAAACACACCGCCGGTCCCACCTAACCTGGCTTCCCGAGGATCTTCAGAAACGGATTGAGCCTATGCTGCTGAACAACCGCCGCGTCCCCGAAGAGATGCTGACGGAGCGCAGTCTGCGCGACTGGTGGGCGACGTTGTGAGCGGGAAGGCTAACGCCATGGCAGGCGGCATGAGGGATTTGTACGAGCGCCGACCCAAATCATTCTTGAAAGGCAGCCCTCGCCAGACCCGCGCGAAGGCGCTAAGTCATTTGGCGTCGTCCCCTACCACCTTGGACAGCCTGCACCGTTCACTTCACAGTAGCTGTGGGTGGCTCATAAGAATTCCGGTACATCAGTTATTCCATAACCGATCAACCCGACCGGAGGGAGAAGGAAAAACGGTGACGGAGAGGCCTGGGAGCACCGAGGCGAAGCGCAGAGGCTGTCACGGATGATCCGGAACCCGTATCAGACTGGCCTGGGGCGAACGAAATAAACTTCCACAGAAGATAGTGGCCTCGCTTGTCCTGCTTCTTGCGTGATCCACGCAGGGCGGCGCGAGGCAAGGTCACCGCAGCACCCAGTGCAGGAACACCACTGCACCCGAATTCTCCCAGTGACGCTCTGGCAGCCCGTCCATGAACGCCCGCAGCGCGCGCCAGTCGCCTCGCAGCGGCAGGGCGCCGAACGCCGACCAATCTTCGGGAACGCCAGGCGAAGCCGCCTGAATGAGGTCATGGGTGACGCCGGAGGGCAGCAGGCGATGGGCTGCCCCCGCACCAGCCCCGGCAGGTCTGGCAGCGCCCGCAGACAGCGCGCCAGTATCTGCGCGGACTCCACGCCGTTCAGCACCGGATCACTCAATGACGTGTGTTCCCGGTACAGCTTGTCCAGCGCCTGCGACGGCTCTCCTGGAAACACCAGACAGGCCAGTTCCAGCGTATCCACCACCCGCGCGCCCAGCAGTCGTTCCAGTTGCGGCACATCGAAGCGACGCACGGTGTGCCCGGCCAGCACCACCACGCGCGGCACCACCTGCTCCACCTGTGGCAGTTGCTCAGCCGCGAATACCCACGGCGGCCTCCCGCTGACCATCGCCCCCACCCGCAGCGACCCGTCCCCTGCACTTCCAGATCCAGGCACGCCGGAACCTTAGCAGGCCACTCAGCGACCTCGGGGCCAGGCGGGGCGGCAGCGAAACGCGGCCAGCAGAGGCTCTGGGCCGTTCACGGCGCTGCCGCACGCCAGGCAGCCCAGCGGCACCGAAGCAGTCACGGGTTGGTCACGCGCGCCAGCTTACGATTCACGCAACCCCGCCGCCCGGGGCCAGGAGGGACACCATGAGCACCGAGCAGGGTTCAGGCGCGCCACAACCAGCCACTGGAATCTCATCCTCAGACGATGGAGCGAATGCCCGTCCTCCATTGCCACCTGCCGAAAGGCTGGCAGTGATCTACGTTCACGGAATGGGGGACCAGACACGTCTGTGCGACCCCACCACCCTCCTGAACAGCCTCGAGACCTACTGGAGGAAGGTTGATTCTACATACACCTTCACACCTGTCGTCCAGACCCATCCCTCCACCCCATCCGACCCACACCACTCCCTCAATGTCACGCTGCCGAACGGGTCGACACTGGATGTACACGAGGTGTACTGGGCCCCGAAAGCGCCGAACGTGGCCGCCACCACCGTGCTCAGTTGGATGCGCAAGCAACTGGTCGTGCCGTTTCTCCGTCGCCATTCCCGGTGGGCAGAACTCAGCCGGCTGAAACTGGGGGTGCTGGGGCAGGGCGTGACCACCAGACACATGACCCCACAAGATAGCCACACCCTAAGAGCCCAGTACGAGCATTTCGCTCAGCAGAAGCCACACGGCAGCTTCTTCGAGTATGCACGCGCCGCACCGACTCCACCGCAGCCCGCAGCAGATCGCTGGCAGAAGCTGACGAAAAGCAACGACTTGAGCGCCATCTGGGTGGTCCTGAGCATGATCCTGGCGACCCTGGTCTTCGCGCTCTTTGTGACGGAAGCCGTCGTAGGGCTCGCGCAGTTCTTTCAGCAGGAACCCCTGGCAAAGTGGGCCGCGCGATATGGGCTGAGCTACAGCAATGTCGTTGATGGATGGTACATCTATCCCCTGATCGCCATGAGCGTGATCGTGACGCTGGCCTGGGCGTTCGGCATCCGTCCGTTCTTCAGCAAGTTCATGGGCGATGTGGTGCAGTGGGCCACCTACCAGGAAACCGAGGAGGGCTTCAAGGTCAGAAGAGCCATCCTGGACAGGTCCAGCGACGTCTTCAGGGACGTGTTGCGAATTCCAAAATCAGCTGGCCAGCCACACGAAAAACCCCAGTACGACCGGGTGATCGTCATAGCCCACAGCCTGGGTTCGGTCATTGCGCACGACACCCTGCTGGCCCTAAAACGCGATCACCCTGGAAGCCTGGAGCAGATCAGCGACTTCATCACGTACGGCAGCCCCATCGACAAGTTCGCCTACTTCTTCGAGGCCCTCCAGGGGCAGTCGCCTCGCTATATCAAGACCATCCAGCAGTTACGCGGGCAGCTGTTCGAAGACCGCATCAAGCCCCTCGTGTGGCAAAACTTCTACGAGGAAGGCGATCCAATCGGCGGCACCATTCACACTGTTGGCCCCAGCTGGGATTTGCCACAGATGCCATTGCCATCAAGAATTCACAACATCTACACCGCAAACGCGAACGTGGCACTGGTTGCCCCCAATCACACTGGGTACATTCACAACAAGCTGGTGATTTTCCGTGTGTGGAATGCCCTCATGCCCAACACCTTTCCCGATCGCGCTGCCCAGCCTCAGGAGCGAACAGATGTGGATGTCATGGCCCATACCCGCTGGATGCGCCAGATGTACGCCGTGATTCTGCTGATCCCCTGGGTGCTGCTGGCCTCGTACGTGGCCCACGCTGCCCACCTGATTCAACTGCAGGTTCACCTGAATTCATCCGACGGGACTTCACCTGCTCTGTGGTGGCTCCTGTGGGCAGGACTCGGCCTATCAGCAGCGCTGCTTCTCATCAGCTTCCTGAAGCCAGTTCACCTGCTCAAACCGCTGGCCATCGCCTTGACGGCCCTGACCCTCGTTGGGAACTATGCAGCGTACACCAGCCCCAAAATCTGGGCCGACGTTCCGGCCGTCAAGAACACAACGGCGAACGACGCCCCTCCCCCCCAGCAGCAAACCTGCAAGTCTGCCTTCTCTGGGACCACCCAGAACTTCACGCTGAACAGCACCTGCCAGACCCCCAAACCACCCCAGTACCCCCCGGCAAAGGCCTCCTGGGCCAATGAAGCGCCAGACGTGTTTTCCTGGAGCAGCGCACTCGTAGGCCTGATCGTTCCGGCCCTCCTGGCTGCCGCACTGCTCCTGGTCACCAAGGCCAGATCCATGCGCCACGGCACCAAACTGGAGGCGCAGACGCACGAGCGACCCAACACGCTGTTGCCCTGGATCATTGGCATGCTCATCGGCTTTATCGCGGTCAGTTCAGCTGCCTCGGCGAGTGGTCAGGCCATCTTGCCCTGGTGGTGGTGGCGCACCACCCTGATATACGCCACGTTCTCGCTGATCATCGTGGGATTGGTGCAGCTCGTCTGGCCGAAACGCAAGCTGAGGCACCTGCTCAACCCATAGGCCCAGCAGCCCCCATCAGGCTTCAAGACCCACCACAGGCTTCTTCATTGCCCCCGCAATCCGGTCCAGCAGCGCCGTTCGGCGAGCTGTGAAGAAGCCCTCGAAGTCGTCGCGGCGCAGGGCCGCCACGTCAATCACATGGGTTTCCAGAATCTCATCCAGACGCGCCCCTTCTACCGGGGGCGTGTCCTTATCCCCTTTCTGAAGCCGGGCAAGGTACACGCTCGGCGCGCTGCCCCCAATCTTGCGGTTCGTCTTGTAGGCCAGCGGCGTCTTGTTGATCACGCTGTCGTACACCCGTTTCTTGATGCCGTGCTTCTCGCACCAGTCCTGCGGGAAGATGTGGTGAATATCGATGCTCTCGTCGAAATACGCCGTGTCCGTGGCCGGAAGACCCGTGCGGAAATCCTGTGCGCCGTCCCGCATCAGCAGGGCGTACACACCCTTGTACGCCGCGCTGTTCCGGGTTCTCAGGTCATCCAGGCGCTGCGCATTAAAGCTGGCTTCCCGCACCGTGTCCGGCGCGTCCTGCCCGTCCATCCAGGCCAGCAATTCCGGGAAGTCCTTGGCAAACCGCGTCTCGGTGGCACTGGCGTACAGCTCGCCGAACACGCCGTTCCAGTACCATTCGGCCAGCTTGTCCTGCACCGCCACGCTCTGCGCCTTCTCCCCCAGCATGGCCAGCACCGCCGCCATAGGCACCAGTTGCGTCCGGTACGGCAGGTCACGGGCCGTAAACATCTTCTGCGTCCGCAGGAACTGCGCCGCTCGAATAAACCCCTGTTCCACCGCCGGCGCGTGCTGCTGGTATTCCGTGAGCGACAGCTTCAGCACGTCCTTGCGCTTGCAAGACACGGCTGCCGCCTCTGAATCCGTCTTCCCGGCCTGCAACTGCGCCAGCCGCCGCGTCCGCGTCGCGAGCAAGGTTACCGCTTGCAGGAAGTCCGTGTTCTCCACATTCCCCAGCACCTGATGCTTGTGCAGGCGGCCCTGAATGCCCGTCGTCCCGGTGGCCGGATCACCCAGCCACGCCTCCCGCAGATGAAAATTCTCTGCCGCGAACGTTGCTGTCAGCAACTCGAATACGGTCAGGCTCACGCCACCCGTATTCACCTTCTCAAAGACCAGACACACCGCTTCCTTCGGCGTGCCGTTGCCCATGGCAATCACCGGCACCTGATACTTCTGAAACGGCTCCAACACGGCCTTCCGGAACGCCCGCCAGCGTTCTTTGTGGACCGCCGACAGATCGCGGTATTCTTCTGCCCAGTCCTCGTAATCGCCGAACATTAAGCCCACCGGGAAGCGCAGGTTAGCTCACAGGAGCGGCGGGCACCCCCGCAGTGCCCGAGCCCTGGCACCTGACAGCAGCGGTGTTGAGCAACAAGCAAGATGAGACAAGGCGGAGATTGACCACAACGCACAAGGCCGGCTGGGCGCCGGGAGACAAAAGCAGAAACCCCCTCTAGGAGGGGGTTCTTATGGCGTGCCCGAAGAGATTCGAACTCCTGGCCTTCTGATCCGTAGTCAGACGCTCTATCCAGCTGAGCTACGGGCACACACTTGGCACTGCTTGGCGGAGAGGGCGGGATTCGAACCCGCGGTACACTTTTAAGGCGTACGAGCGTTTAGCAAACGCTTGGTTTAAGCCGCTCACCCACCTCTCCATGAGGCCGTGCATTGTCATGTTTGGCGAGGGGTGAGGGATTCGAACCCCCGGTAGGTTGCCCTACTACGGTTTTCAAGACCGTTGCCTTCAACCACTCGGCCAACCCCCCCTGTGTGGTGGGGCGCGCTGTCAGGTGTCCTTAAGCGCGAGGGGAAGTATATGAGCACGCGCCCACCTTGTCAACGCCTGTGCCGCCAGAGCAGCAGCGCCGCCGCCCCCAGACCCAGGGGCAGCCATGCCGGCCACGAGCGGGGTAGGTGCGCCTCGCCGCGCAGCAGGGCGCGCAGGGACTCCTCGTGGGGGGTGGCCGGGGGGGCCGGGCGGGTCAGGGGGGGCAGGGTCAGGTCGGCGCTCAGCACGCCGGTGTGGTAGGCATTTTCGTCGGGGTGCCCGCTGCCCGCCGCGCGCTGGGTGCCGAGGGTGCGCAGCCTCTCGTGCGGCCCGTCCCCCACCCAGGGGGCCAGGGCCAGAAAGCCGGGGCGCGGCTCGGTCATCACGTAGCTGCGGGGCGCCGGGGCCTCCTCGGCCGGGCCGGTAATCGCGCTCTGACCATCGAAGGTCAGGTCCAGCAGGTTGCCCACCACCATCGGATTGACCGCGTAGCGAATCTGCGGGCTGGTGGCGGTCACCTGCCAGCTGCTTTCCAGCCACGCCACGGGTTGGTCGCGCACGTCGTCCGGGTCTGGCGGTAGCCCCTCGCGGGCGGTCCAGGGCGAGCCGTTGGCGTCGGGTTGCAGCAGCACCGTGCAGCCCTGCGCTTCCAGGCGGCCAATCACATCGGCCCGGAAGGCGTCAAGGCTGATCGCCACGCCCAGGTCGCCCGCCGGGGTGGGAAACACCCGCAGCTCGTCCAGCCGCCCCGGGCTCAGGTCCACGCCGCCCGCCTCCTCGTCCGGGGTGAGGTGCACCTTGTCGGCGGTGCCGATCAGGTCGCCCTGCGGGTCCAGCAGCACCGTCTGGTTGGTCAGCACCCCCGGCACCCGGCGCAGGCCAGTCCCTGACCGCTCATAGCGGGGCATGGGCGCCGAGCCGCAGCACAGGTACACGCCGTATTCGCGCGCCAGGGCCCGGCAGGTGTCCAGGTACAGCGCCGTGTTCTCGTCGATGCCCGCCAGTTGCAGCGCCCGCACCGGCGAGACCCGCTCGCGCAGCATCAGGGGCAGCGTGCGCGGCAGCCGCGCCAGGAACAGTGCCAGCGCTGCCCGCTGAAAGGTGCCCAGCCGCAGCGCCCAGCCCCCACCGCGCAGCACCAGCGGCAGCCCGTTCAATTCGGTGAGCACCACCAGATTCGGGCGGTCCGGGGCGAGGTGGGGCCGGGCCGCGTCCAGCTGCGCGCGCAGCCACTGGCGAAAGCGCGGGGCCGAAACGAAGTCGCTGGCATGCCACTGGGGCTGCACCGCCACGGCGCGAACAATGCGGGAACGCATGGGCACAGCCTAGCGGCCCGCCCCCGGCTATGCTGCCACCATGTCCGCGCCCATCTTCGAGCCCCTGGGCGACGCGGCGCTGGTGGTGCGCACCCCAGCGGCGCGCGCCCTGCTGGCCCGGCTCTGGCGGCAGCCGCCCCCCGGCCTGCTGGACGCCGCCCCCGCGCTGGGCCAGGTCACGCTGCTGTTTGATCCACTGCACACCGATGCCGCAGGGCTGGAACAGGCGGTGCGCGGCGCGTACAGCACCCTGACCGCCGAGGCCGCGCCCCCGGCCCGGGAGCTGACCCTTCCGGTGACCTTCGGTGGCCCTGATCTGCCCTGGTGTGCGGCCCACGCCGGGCTCAGTGAGGCGGCGCTGGTGGAGGCGCTGTGTGCGCTGACCTTCGAGGTGGCCTTCCTGGGCTTCACCCCCGGCTTTGCCTTTCTAACCGGCCTGCCGCCCGCCCTGCAGATGCCCCGGCTGGCGGCCCCCCGCGAGCAGGTGCCAGACGGCAGCGTGGCCCTGGGTGGGCCCTGGGCCGGGGTCTACCCCCGCGCCACGCCAGGCGGCTGGCGCCTGGTGGGGCACACGACCTTCCAGGCCTTTGACCTGTCGCGCCCCGAACCCGTGCCGTGGCGGGCCGGCGACCGGGTGCGCTTCGAGGCCCAGCGTGGCTGAGCCGGCCCAGCCATCGCGGGCCCTGGTGGTGCTGCGCCCCGGGCTGCAGACCACCGTGCAGGACGCAGGCCGCCGGGCTCGGGCGCTGGGCGTGCCGGGCGGCGGCGCGGCCGATTCCACCGCGCGGCGCCTGGGCAACGCCCTGGTGGGGAACCCCGGCACCGCTGCGGGCCTGGAACTGACCCTGCTTGGCCCGGCGCTGCGCTTTGAAGCGCCGGCCCTAGTCAGCCTGTGCGGGGCGCCGTTCGGGGCCACGCTGGACGGCATCCCGCTGCCCCTGTGGCGCGCCGTGGCCGTGCAGGCCGGGCAGACGCTGGACGTGCGCGGCACGCCGGCCGGACTGCGCGCCTTTCTGGCGGTTCGGGGTGGGCTGGACGGCCAGGAGGTGTTCGGCAGCCGCGCCACCGACCCCCGCAGCGGGTTCGGGGGCCTGGAGGGCCGCGCCCTGCGTGCCGGGGACCGGCTGACCTGGGGCGCAGCGGCCCTGGCCCCGGCCCCACGGGCTCACCCCTCGCCCGAGGTGCGGACCCCCCTCGGCCCCCACCACCGCCTGCGGGTTCTGCCCACCCCGGACCTGACCCCTGCCCTGGAGGGCCACCTCTGTGGGCCGGTGTTCACCGTGGGCGCGCAGGCCGACCGCATGGGCGTGCGCCTGACCGAAGCGGTGCCGGCCCCGCACGACCCCACGCGCCCCAGCGTGCCCAATGTGCCAGGGCTGGTGCAGCTGCCCCCAGATGGCCGCCCCATCCTGCTCCTGCCCGACGCTGGCACCCACGGCGGCTATCCCACCCCACTGGTGGTGATTCAGGCCGATCAGCCCCGGCTGGGGCAACTGCGCCCCGGGGACACGCTGCAGTTTGAAGCGGTGCCCCTCGCCGTGGCCCGGCAGGCGCTGATCACCCAGGAACGGGCCCTGCGGCAAGCCGAAACGGCCTTGCGCCTGCATTTCGCCTCGGTCTGAGGGCGGCAGCCCGTTTCACCCGGGGACCAACAGGCGCCCCCTGAATGCTGTAGGCACCGCCGTCTTCCCCAACACACACTTCATCCGCCCCAGAGCCCTTCAGTGGAAAACCCGGGCCGACGCCGGGCGCCACTCTGAGCCCAGAGGCCCGCGCCTCCCTACGACCTCCTCAACGAGAACGCCGCATCTTCTGCCTTCCCTAAATTACCCCTGGCCCGGCCGGGCCACTGCGTGGGGGCTATGCTGCCTCCATGCCAATGGACCTGAACGCCGATCTGGGCGAGGGCAGCGCGCACGAGGAAGCGGTGATGGCGGCTGTCACTTCGGCCAACATCGCCTGTGGCGGCCACGCGGGCGACCTGGAGACCATGCGTGACAGCCTGCGCCTTGCCGCGCGCTTTGGGGTGGCAGCCGGGGCCCATCCCGGCTTTCCCGACCGCGAAGGTTTCGGGCGCCGCGCCATGACTTTTGCCCCGGAGGACGTGACGGCCTTTGTGCGCGACCAGATCGAGGCCCTCAAGGCGGTGGCGGCGCGCGAGGGGGTGGCGCTGGCCCACGTCAAACCCCACGGCATGCTGTACAACATGGCGGCCACAGACGCGGCCCTGGCCCGCGCTATTGCCCAGGCGGCGGCCGACGCTGGCCTGCCGCTGTACTTCGGCCTGGCCGGGGCCCAGAGCGTAATGCTGCGCGAGGCCCATGCCCTGGGCCTGACCGCCCTGGGCGAGGGCTTTGCCGACCGGGGCTACGGGCCGGACGGGCAACTGTGGCCGCGCAGCCAGCCCGGCGCCCTGCTGCCCCATGCCCAGGCGGTGGCGCAGGGCGTCCGCATTGCCACCCAGGGGCACGCGCTGGCCGTCAGCGGCGAGGTGGTGGCGGTGCCCGCCCAGACCCTGTGCCTGCATGGCGACGGCGCCGAAGCCGCCGAGCTGGCCCGCGACCTGCGCGCGGCCTTGGAGGCGGCGGGCGTGCAGGTGACCACCCCCCTCCCCAGATCATGAAGGCCAGCTTAGGGTCGCAGGCGCACTTCAAGACCGCACTTGTCAGGCGGCGGTGAGAGACGGCGTGATGAACTGCCCTTACCATGCGCCCCCCTCTCCGCCGCTTCCTGCCTGACCTCGCCGCCCGGCGAGCAGCCTGTCCCATCCTGGGCGGGGGCACCATTGACCGTCGCCTGCTGAGCACCCATGTGCTGGTGGTGGTGCTGGGCGCCATGCTGCTCAAGCTGGTCTCTCTGCCGCTGGACGCCTTTGAGCATGCCACCCTGGCCGTAACCTGCGCCCTGGTGGCGGGCCTGCTGGCGGTCACCGCCCTGACCCACGCGCCGCTGCAGGTGCTGCACGGCCTGCTGCTGGCGGTGTCCTGGGGCTACATGCTCAGCCAACTGTGGCATGTGCTGTTCCGGGTGCCCGAACAGGGACAACTGCAGGCCCTGGGCACCCTGGGGCCCTGGGCGGCGGTCACCCTGGCCTCGCACCTGTGGATGCTGGGACGGCAAGGCAGCCTGCCCCTGAGCGTGCTGGCGCTGGGCAGTACAGCGGCGCTGCTGGCGGCCTACGTGCTGCAGGTGCCCGGCGCGGCGCAGCAGCCGGTGGTGGGCGCCACGCTGCAACTGCTGCTGGCCGGCGCGGTGATGCTGGTGGGGCAGCACACCACCGCCCGCCGAGTCACGGCTGACCTGCGCCGCGACCTGCTGGGCGACGGCCAGGCCGAGCGCGACGCCCTGACGGGCCTGCCCGGAAACGCCGCCATGAAACGCTGGCTGGACGGCGCCGTGGCCCGCCGCCCCGAGGGCCTGGGGGTGGCGGTGATTGCGCTGGACGCACCGGTGCCGGGGGTTGGCGGCCCAGGCGACGCCCGCCGGCTGGCCCATGTGGCCCGGGTGCTGCAGGGCGCCCTGCGCGACGAAGACATGCTGGGCTACCTCAGCGATGATCAGCTGGTGCTGGCCCTGCGCGCGGCGGATGCCCGCTCGGCCCGCGCCCTGTGCGAGCGGCTGCGTCTGCGCGTGGCCTCGCGCCCGGTGGACGGCCACAACGTGACCGTGACGATGGGCCTGGCCTTTTACGACGACCACCGCAGCGGCCTGAGCCTGCTGCGCGAAGCCGAGGACACCTGCCTGAGCCTACAGCGCGAGGGCAGCAACCGCGTGGCCCTGGGCCCCCTGCCCGCGCACGACGAGCAGCCCAGTGCCGACCTACGTGTTCAACCCAGTCCGGCGTAAAGAGGGGCAGACCCAGCCCCTCACCACTAGCAAACGACCAGTGCGAAGCCGTGCTGGTCGTTTCCATGTGGAGGTGTGAAGCCTGGGTTTGCTCCGAGAGCCCCCTCTCCCTGCCAAGCACACCAGCTCAATGCGGGAGCATCAGCTCCTCTCGCTTCCAGAAGAGCAGTATGCCGACCCCCGGCGCCTGCCCTCAGCACTGCAAAGGCCTCTGATGAACCGACAGGTCTCCCTCGCCAAACCACGAAAAGCCCCCAGGCAGCAAGCGCCTGGGGGCCCTAAAGAAGGTCTTAGCCTTCGTTCTGCTCGGTGTCTTCGCTCTCGCCCTCGGTGGTCTCGCCGGCGGCTTCCGCCTTGACTTCTTCCACCGTGGCTTCGCCTTCCAGAATGGCGGCGGCGGCTTCCTCGCTGATCTCGCCCGCAGCCACCAGACCGGCCACCTGGGCGGCCTGGGCCTCGGCAGCGGCCTCGCCTTCGGACAGGCGGGGCGGCAGCACGCTGATCACCACGAGGTCTTCTTCCACGGCCAGCTTCACGCCTTCGGGCAGCTTGATCTGGCCGGCGCTCACGTGGTCACCAATGTTCAGCTTGGTCACGTCCACCACGATTTCCTGGGGAATGCGGCGGGGGCCGGGGGCCACGACGGACAGGTTGTGGACCACGACGTCCACGAGGCCGCCCATGACTTCGCCCTGGCTCTTGCCCTTGGTGTGCACAGGCACGGCCACGGTCACGGGCTCGCCGTAGGTGACCATGTAGAAGTCCACGTGGATGGGCGCGCGCTTGCGCTTGTCCATCTGCACGGTCTTGACCAGGGCCGGGAAGGTTTCGCCGCCTTCCAGGGTGATGTCGAAGAGCCCCGTGGTGCTCTGCTGGCGGAAGGCGCGGTCAAAGGCCTTGCGGTCAATGGCAAAGGACACGTTCTTGTCCTTGTTGTAGGCCACGGCGGGGATCATGCCTTCGGCCAGTTTTTCCTGGCTGCTGCGGGGTTTGGCGTTCAGTTCCATGTGCGGTGTCTCCTTACGGGCGTTCTTCGCCGCCGCTCCCGGCGCGCGCCGTAAGCCTGTGGGGGCTGGGGGGCGGGGGCGGGCGTGCAACCGCAACAGCATAGCAAACGCCCGCTGCCTGCGGGAAGGGTCCGCTTGCCCCCCGCGCCCCGCGCCGCCGTGGCCGGTGGGGCAGGACACGCAACTGAGCACAAATGCTTTAGACTCTGGGGCGTTGCCGCGCGGCCCCCCGCCTGTGCCCCCCCAAGGGCACCTGGGCAGAGGCGGGCCCCGCTGGCCAGAACCCAGCAGCAGCAAAAGGAGAGCACACCATGATCAGCGTGACAGAACTGCGCAACGGCACGAAAGTGGAAATGGACGGCGGCCTGTGGGAATGCCTGGAGTACTCGCACCTGAAGATGGGCCGGGGCGGCGCCAAGGTGGTCACCAAGTTCCGCAACATGGAAACCGGCTCCATCGTGGACCGCACCTTCAACAGCGGCGAAAAGCTGCAGGACATCTACGTCGAAGGCAAGAAGATGCAGTACCTCTACCCCGACGGTGAGGACTTCGTGTTCATGGACCTGGAAACCTTCGACCAGATCACCCTGGCCCGCGCACTCGTGGGCGACGCCGCCAAGTTCATGAAGGAGAACACCGAGGTGGAAGTGGCGATGTACGGCGACAAGGCGCTGAACATCACCCTGCCCAACCAGGTGATCCTGAAGATCGTGGAAACCGACCCCGGCGTGCGCGGCGACACCGTGTCCGGCGGCACCAAGCCCGCCAAGCTGGAAACCGGCGCCACCGTGCAGGTGCCCCTGTTCGTGGAGCAGGACACCAACGTGAAGGTGGACACCCGCACGGGTCAGTACCTCAGCCGGGCCTAAAATCCCCATGCCTGTGCGCGCCGCCTGCCGGAAATCCCCGGGGGCGGCGCTTCGCTTTGCCGTTAGACTCGGTGCAGCCAAACGAGCGTTAGGCTGCGGGTGACACCCCGCCGCTGCTCCCAGCCTGCATGATGGGAGACAGCCACCGCACGACCGCTGTGTACCACCAAGGAGGGGCCATGAACCCGGATGACCTGAAGCAGATTCTTTCCGCCCTGACCAGCGCCGACGTGCGCGAATTCGCCCTGCGCACCGGCAGCTTCGATCTGAGCCTGAAACGCGGTCCGCAGACCGCCCCGGCCGGCCCCGCCCCCGTGGCCCCGGCCCCCCACCCCCAGCCCATGGGCGCCCCCGCCCCGGCGGCCTTTGCCCCCAGCGCCCCGGCCCCCGCGCCCCTGGCCGAGACGCCAGCGGCGGCGCCCGCTGTCCCCGCCAGTGCCCCGGCTCCTGCCGCCGAAGCCCCGGCTGCGCCCGCGCCGGCCGCCAGCAAGGGCACGCCGGTCAAGGCGCCTATCGTGGGCACCTTCTACTCGGCCAGCAGCCCCGACGCGCCCGCATACGTGAAGGTGGGCGACACCGTGCAGGCCGGCCAGGTGCTGTGCATCATCGAGGCCATGAAGCTGATGAACGAGATCGAGGCCGAACTGGGCGGCACCGTGCGCGAGATTCTGGTGAAGAACGCCGAGCCGGTTGAGTACGGTCAGACGCTGTTCATTATCGAGTAAAGAGGCCATGAGCCATGAGCCGTGGGCCATGGGGCTTTGGAGAGAAGATGCTCTGCTTGCTTCATGGCCCATGGCCCAGAGCCCATAGCCTCCCTGCCGGAGGCAAGTTATGTTCAAGAAAATCCTGATCGCCAACCGTGGCGAAATCGCCCTGCGCGTGATTCGCACCGCGCGGGAAATGGGCGTGAAGACGGTCGTGGTGTATTCCACCGCCGATGAAAAGAGCCTGCCGGTGCTGCTGGCCGATGAATCGGTGTGTGTGGGCCCGCCCGCCAGTAACCAGTCGTACCTGAATATTCCCAACATCCTCTCGGCGGCCCTGATGACCGGCGCCGAGGCCATTCACCCGGGCTACGGCTTCATGGCCGAGAACCCCGACTTCGCCGAGATGTGCCGCGAGCACGGCATCGTGTTTATTGGGCCCACGCCCGAGAGCATGCGCGCCCTGGGTTCCAAGGCGGGCGGGCGTGAAATCGCCGCCATGAGCAATGTGCCCGTGGTGCCCGGCACCGGCGTGCTGGTGGACACCGACGCCGCGCTGCTGGCCGCCAAGCAGATTGGTTACCCGGTGCTGCTCAAGGCCAGTGCGGGCGGCGGTGGGCGCGGGCAGAAGGTGATCCGCACCCAGGACGAACTCGCCAAAGGCTTTGCGCAGGCTCAGGAAGAGGCGCGGCTGTACTTTGGCGACCCCGCGATCATCATGGAGAAGTTCCTGGAGGAATTCCGCCATGTGGAAGTGCAGGTCATGGGCGACGGCCAGGGCCACGTCATTCACATTGGCGAGCGCGACTGCTCTATTCAGCGCCGCAACCAGAAGCTGATTGAAGAGGCGCCCTCCACGCTGCCCGAGTCGCTGCGCCAGGAGATCCTGGCCGCCGGGGTGCGCTTGGCCCAGCACGTGAACTACGCCGGGGCCGGCACGCTGGAATTCATCGTGGACCGCGACGGCAACTACTACTTCATGGAGATGAACACCCGCATTCAGGTGGAACACTGCGTCTCCGAGGAGATCAGTGGCCTGGACTTCGTGAAGTTGCAGCTGGAAATCGCTGCCGGCTACGGCCTGAAGCTGCAGCAGGAGGACATCGTGCTGCAGGGCCACGCCATTGAGTGCCGCCTGAACGCCGAAGACCCCGACAAGGATTTCCGCCCGGCGGCCGGCAAGATGGACGACGTGCACTTTGCGGGCGGCCCTGGCGTGCGCGTGGACAGCCATGCCTACAGCGGCTACGTGATTCCGCCGCACTACGACAGCCTGATCGGCAAGCTGATCGTGCACCACGACACGCGCGAGCAGGCCATTGCCCGCATGAAGCGCGCCCTGGAAGAAACGGTGATTCAGGGGCCCAAAACCACCATTCCCCTGTACATCAAGATCATGGACAACCCGTTCTACAAGCGCGGCGCCGTGATGACCAACTTCCTGAAAACACGGATGGAGATGTAAGGGATAAGGGAAGGGCGGCATGCAAGTCACGCCGCCCTTTTCAAACTGGCCTTGACAGGCGAAAGGATGCATGTCCAGCGATATAGATTGGTCCACAGGGTGTCTTTCCTTCGAAAGTTGGCGAAGAGCACTGATACTCGAGGACGCGCCCCAGACACAATTCATCACCCTCATCGAACTAGATCGCCTTGGCGCCTTCATGGATGTTCGTGGGCTCCCTATGGGCGATGCGGCTGTTCGCCTCGTGGGTTCCCTCGCCCTATTGCATGCGTCTTCCGTAACAGCAGCTTCTGCCGTGTTCCGAGTCAGTCACTCCACATTCGCCGTGCATTGGGCCGCCCCGAATCTCCTCGATGTGGTCCG
Organism: Deinococcus aquaedulcis; assembly: GCF_019693445.1. Taxonomy (NCBI): domain Bacteria; kingdom Thermotogati; phylum Deinococcota; class Deinococci; order Deinococcales; family Deinococcaceae; genus Deinococcus; species Deinococcus aquaedulcis. The sequence goes on from NZ_JAHRBL010000005.1 coordinate 208,400, forward strand.
GCGGGTAGAAGCAGTGCGCATGGCGGTGCAGGCAACAGCTACTGGAATTTCCGTCACTCTCACCACAACGGTGCTTCTTCCAGGTGAACCCCACGACGCGCTTCTGAGGCGACTCTACGTGCTCCAGCAGGCTGAACACAGCAGCCTTACGAAAGGCATTTTTCTTGACCCCTCAATCCAGTGATGAGTTTGCCAGCCCGTGATAAGGATTCCGGTTAATCCGTTATTCCATAACGGATTAACCCGACCGGAGGGAGAAGGAAAAACGGTGACGGATAGGAGTGGAAGCACCGAAGCGACGCGTAGGGGCTGTAACGGATTATCCGAAATCCGTATGACACGCTGCTTTCCCGTCTGTGTGGGCTGCCCTGGCCTCATGGGCCGCTGCTGGACGCCGTGCGGCTCTCCCCCACCCTGGACGTGCTGGATGTAGGGGCCGGCGATGGGCGGCGGCTGCGCGCCTTGAACGCCCGGGGACACACGGGCCGGTTGATTGGGGTTGACCCAGCGCCTGGCGAGGGTGTCCTCAGGGGCACAGCCGACGCCCTCCCGTTTCCAGAGGCCAGTTTTGATGCGGTGCTGTTCGTGCGGGTGCTGGCGCATCTGCCGGACGCACAGGCGGCCCTGCAGGAAGCTCGGCGGGTGCTGAGGCCCGGTGGAACACTCATCGTTGCAGCCCAGGGGCCAGCACACCTGCAGGCCACCTGGGCCGCGCTGGGTCTACCGCTGGGGAAGGCGGCCCCCACGGCCCAGCCGCCCACCTTCGAGCGGCGTCTGCCCGTCACGGTCACCGCTGCCGATGCCCGCGCGCTGGCCCAGAGCTACGGCGCGTGGGCACAGGGCGAGGTGGTCGCGCAAGGCGGCCACCTGTTTCCTGTGCAGGATCACCTGCAGCTGCACATCTGGCAAAGCTGACGCCCTACACCGCCGCTGTGGCGGCCAGCCGGTCTAATACGCCGGGGTCTTCCAGGGTGCTGGTGTCGCCCTCAATGCTCTTGCCCGCCGCGATCTGGCGCAGGAAGCGGCGCATAATTTTGCCGCTTCTCGTTTTGGGCAGGGCGTCGGCAATGTAAATGGCGTCCGGGCGGGCCAGGGCGCCGATTTCCTTGCTCACGTGGGCGCGCAGCGCTTTGGGGTCCACCGTAAAGCCGCTCTGGGGCAGCACAAAGGCCACCACGCACTCGCCCTTGACCTCGTCGGCCTTGCCCACCACGGCGGCTTCGGCCACGCTGGGGTGCGACACCAGCGCCGACTCGATTTCCATGGTGCCCAGGCGGTGCCCGCTGACATTCAGCACGTCGTCCACGCGGCCCACCACGGTGTAGTAGCCATCCTGGTCACGCCGGGCGCCGTCGCCCGCAAAGTACACGCCTTCAATCTCGCCCCAGTAGGTCTTGCGGTAGCGCTCGTCGTCGCCGTACACGGTGCGCAGCATGGAGGGCCAGGGCCGCTTGATCACCAGCAGGCCGCCGTCGTTGGCGCCCAGTTCCTCGCCCCGGTGGGTCATGATGGCAGGCTCCACCCCGAACAGGGGCAGGCCCGCGCTGCCGGGCTTGCTGGGGTAGGCGCCGGGCAGCGTGGTCAGCATGATCGCGCCGGTTTCGGTCTGCCACCACGTGTCCACCACCGGGCAGCGTTCGCCGCCAATCACGCGCCAGTACCACATCCACGCTTCGGGGTTGATCGGCTCGCCCACCGAGCCCAGCAGGCGCAGGCTGCTCAGATCGTGACGGGCGGGCAGATCGTCGCCCTGGCGCATGAACGAGCGGATGGCGGTGGGCGCGGTGTACAGGATGGTCACGTGGTGCTTTTCGACCAGCTGCCAGAAGCGGCCCCAGTCGGGGTGGTTGGGCGCGCCTTCGTACATCAGGACGGTGGCGCCGTTCAGCAGCGGCCCATACACGCTGTAGGAATGGCCAGTGATCCAGCCCACATCGGCGGTGCACCAGTAGATGTCGTCGTCCTGCAGGTCAAAGACGGTCTGCGTGGTGAGGTAGGTGCCCACCATGTAGCCGCCCGTGGTGTGCTGCACGCCCTTGGGCTTGCCGGTGCTGCCCGAGGTGTACAGCACGAACAGGGGATGCTCGCTGTCCAGCGGTTCGGCCTCGTGCTCATCGCTGGCGGCGGCCAGGGCCTCGTGCCACCATACGTCGCGGCCCGGCTGCATGGGGGCGTCGCAGTCGGCGCGGCACACCACCAGAATCGTCTCCAGGCTGGGGGCCAGCCGCGCGGCCTCGTCGGCATTGGCCTTCAGGTTCACCAGTGCGCCCCGGCGCTGCCCGGCGTCGGCGGTAATGAGCAGCTTGCTCTGGGCGTCGTTGAGGCGGTCGGCCAGTGCCGACACCGAGAAGCCGCCGAACACCACGCTGTGCACCGCGCCAATGCGGGCGCAGGCCAGCATGGCAATCGCCGCTTCGGGCGTCAGGGGCAGGTACAGGGTCACGCGGTCGCCCTTCTGTACCCCCAGGTTCTGCAGGGCGTTCGCGGCCCGCTTCACCTCGCGCAGCAGTTCGGCGTACGTGAAGCGGCGCACCTCGCCGTCCTCGCCTTCCCAGATGATCGCGGTCTTGTCGCCCCTCCCCCGCGCCACATGGCGGTCCAGCGCGTTGTAGGCGATATTCGTCTGCCCGTCCACGAACCACCGGGCATGGGGGGGCTGCCAGTCCAGCACCTGCGTCCAGGGGGCAAACCAGTGCAGGTCGCCCGCCACCTCGCTCCAGAAGGTGTCCGGGTCGTCCAGGCTCTGGCGGTAGCGGCGTTCGTACTCGGCGCGGCTGATGCGCGCGCGGGCCTGGAACTCGGCGCTGGGCGCAATAACGCGATCTTCATGCAGCATCGCGTCAATGTGGTCGGTGGCCGTGGGGGTCTGGGTCATGCACTCCTCCGGGGCGAGGGAATGGGGACTGGCAGGGGGGCGTGCGTTCACTGTAGCCGCCGCACGGGCCAGGGCTCACCTGACGCCGGGTCAGCCGTCCAGACCAGTACCGGGGCGGTACTGCACCGGGTTCAAAACAGAGGCGCGTGTGGGTGGGCCCAAAAGCAGACTGGCCCGCCAATGCGGCCCCCGCCCCCGCGTATGCTGCGGCTCGATGCTGCACGACGTGTTGGGCCGCCCCCTGCGTGACCTGCGCCTCAGCGTGACGGACCGCTGCAACCTGCGCTGCACGTACTGCATGCCCGCCGACGTGTTTGGGCCGGGGTACGCCTTCCTGCCACGCGCCGAACTGCTGACCTTCGAGGAACTGGAGCGCCTGAGCCGCCTCTTCGTGGGGTTGGGCGTGCAGAAGTTGCGCCTGACCGGCGGCGAACCCACCCTGCGCCGCGACCTGCCCGAGCTGGTCGGGCGCCTGAGCCGCATTGACGGCGTGCAGGACCTGGCCATGACCACCAACGGCCTGCTGCTGCCCACCCTGGCACCGGCCCTGAAGGCGGCGGGCCTGCGCCGGGTGACCGTCAGCCTGGACAGCCTGAACCCCGAGGTCTTTGGGCGCATGAACGGCCTGGGCACCCACCCCGAGCGGGTGCTGGAGGGCATCCACGCCGCGCTGCAGGCAGGCCTGGGCGTGAAGATCAACACCGTGGTGCAGCGCGGCGTGAACGACGCGGGCCTGCGCGACCTGTGGACCACCCTGCGAGAGCTGGCACCAGTGCGCTTTATCGAGTTCATGGATGTGGGCAACCACAACGGCTGGAATCTGGACGAGGTGGTGCCCTCGCGCGAGGTGCTGGCCCGCCTGGGCAACGGCGACGAGGCGCTGCAACCCGTCAATGCGGCCTACCGGGGCGAGGTCGCGGCCCGTTACCGCGATGCGCAGGGCCGGGAAGTGGGCCTGATCAGCTCGGTCACGGCGCCGTTTTGCGGGGACTGCACGCGGGCACGCCTCTCGGCAGCGGGGGTGCTGTACACCTGCCTGTTTGCGGGCAGCGGCACGGACCTGCGCGCGCCCCTGCGGGCGGGGGCCAGCGACGACCTGTTGCGCGAGCAGATTGCTGGGGTCTGGGCCGCCCGGCGCGACCGCTACAGCGAGGAACGCGGCGAAGCTGGGCGCGCGGCCAGCCCGGTAAAAGTCGAGATGTCGCACATCGGGGGATAGGGCTGCCCCCGGTGTTCCGGCCCCGGTCACAGCGCCGGCCAGCTTGTGTACTTAGAACACTAAACATAAGATGAAAGCGGCGCCGCCCGCCAGCGGTCCGCCCGGAGGGATGCATGGCGAAGTACCCGCTCATCAAGACCACCCTGAAAGACCGGCTGCTCGGCGGCCACTACGCCGAGGGCCTGCCGCTGCCCAGCGAACCGCAGCTGGCCCGTGAATTCGATGTCTCGCGCATGACCGCCCGGCGCGCCATTGACGAACTGGAACGCGAAGGCTATGTCTACCGCGTGCAGGGCGCCGGCACCTTTCCCACCGGCAAGCGTTTCCGGCAGGGCATGTTCCGCGTGCGCCCGTTTAAGGAGTGGGCCCGCCACCCGGACCACCGCACCACGGTGCTGCGCGCCATGCAGATTGAAGCCACACCGGAAATCGCCATTGTGCTGCAGATTCAGCCCGGCGACCCGGTGATTTTCGTGCACCGCCTGCGCACGGCGGGCGACGAGGCGCTGGTGATTGAGAAGCGCTACATCAACGGCACGCTGGTGCCGGGCCTGCTGGACCACAACCTGTCCACCGAGAGCATCCACGAAACCATGATCAGCTTAGGCGTGCCGCTGCAGCGCGTGGAGCAGAACCTGGAAGCGGTGAACCTGCGCCAGGAGGAGGCCGATCTGCTGCGCGTGCCGCTGGGCACCGCCGCCTTCCTGCTGCGCCGCACCACCTACAGCGGCCAGAAGCGCGCGTCGTACGTGAACTACTGGGTGCGCGGCGACCGCTACGCCTTTCAGGACACCTTCGAGCCGTAGGGGCCATGGGCTGTGGGCCATGAGCCATGGGGTCAACCCACAAAGCTCATGGCCCATGGCTCATAGCAGCGGGGCGGCCCACCTGGGCCGCCCCGCATTCCTTCTCTTACTTGCTGTTCTTCGCGGCGTCCACGAGGGCCTTGAAGGCCTCGGGCTCGCGGGCGGCGATGTCGGCCAGCACCTTGCGGTTCAGGTCCACACCAGCGCGCTTCAGGCCACCGATGAAGGTGGAGTAGTTCATGCCGTGCAGGCGCGCGCCCGCGTTGATGCGCTGAATCCACAGGCGGCGGAAGTCACGCTTCTTGTTGCGGCGGTCGCGGTACTCGTAGGTGGCGGCGTTCAGCAGCGTCTGGAAGGCGTTGCGGTACTGCTTGGAGCGGCTGCCCCAGAAGCCCTTGGCGCGCTTGAGCACCTTCTTGTGGCGGCGGCGGCGGATGATCCCGGTCTTGGCGCGAGGCATCTAGTTCACTTCCCCTTCGGCAGCATCAGCTTCATGCGTGCCCATTCGCTCTTGGCCAGAACAAAGCCCTTGCCCTTGCCCCGGATCTCGTTGCCGCTCTTGCCGGTGTTCTGGTGGCGCTTGCCACTCTTGAACGCCATGACCTTGCCGGTCCCGGTGATCTTCACCCGGCGGCTGGCCGCTTTCAGTGTCTTCATCTTGGGCATGTGCATGCCTCCTTTGCAGTCCGGTCGCTCTCCCCTGTGCAGGGCGCTTCCGTCTGGGGTTCGGGCCGCTTTGCGTGCAAAGCCGTTGGTCGCCCTGCCCCACTTGACCAAGAGAGGATTTTAGCCGCTGGCCCGGCCACAGGTCAAGGCTGGGTGAAGATGAGTTGCTGCTGGGCCAGCACACCGCCGTGCCGCTCAAAGATGCGGCGCATGGGGTGATTGTGGGCATCTGTGCCGCCCATATGCTCGGAGAAGCTCTGGGCCGCCACACTCAGTAGGTGGCCGTGCAGGCGCCGACCCAGGCCCTGGCCCCGCACAGCCGGGTACACCCCGATCAGGTCAAGGCCAGCGGTGCCCGGCCGGCCACCCGGGCCGGTGGCGCCCAAAGCGGCCAGCGTGCCGTCTGTTTCTGGCAGACCCACCAGGGTCCACCCGTCGCGCAGGGCAAAATCGGGCCGGTCCAGGGCCCGCAGCAGAACCCGAACTTCGGGGGACGCCACAGCGGCGGCCTCCAGATGCTGGGCCTGGGGATCGGGCACCCAGCGCGGGACCTGAAGGTCGGTCTCGTAAATGACTGCCTCTTCCTGTAACTGCCAGCCGGCCGCCTGCGCGAGCCCGGCCAGCAGCGGGCCCTGGGTGTCGTCCAGAATCAGGCGGCGGTCTGGCGTGGCGGCCACGCACCCGCGCAGGTGGGCCAGAAATGCCTGCGCCGCCGCCTCAGGCACGTCTGCGCGCAGGCGGGGCAACAGGGGCACGGCGGGCGGAAGCGGGATCAGGCATACACCCTCCACGCCCCGCGCCGAGGACAGCAGTTGAAACTGTTCGGGCTTCACCCGTCCGGCAGCCACGTTGTCCCGCGTCATCTGCAGGCGCCGCGCGGCCTCTTCTGCCCCCGACAGCAGGGCCACGGTCTGGTCCAGTGTGTCGGGGCGTGCCGGCTGAATCGTCCACTCGTTCAAAGTGCTCCTTGGGGGTGGGGCCTGGACGCCGTCATCCTCTAGAATGCCCGGCATGCGAAGCGCGTACCTGACGGCCGCCCGCGCCCTGCAACTGGGCCGGGAAGGCGCCGTGGAAGGCGACCAGGCCCGCGCCCTGCGGCTGTACAGCGAGGCGCTGGACATCCTGACTGTCCTGCCGCCCGAACGCACGCGCGACGTGCTGCTGGCCCACACCCACCTCGCGTTCTACCAGACACTGGAACTGCTGGGGGGCAAAGATGGGCAGCGGCACCTGCAACTGGGCGTCAGCTACGCCCGCACCACCCGCGACCCCCTGGCCCGCGCTATTGCCGAAGAGTGCCTCAGCGGCCTGGAACTGGCGCTGTAGCGCGCGGGACCGAGAAGGCGTCCGGCCCTCAAAATCCCCGCTCAGCCACCCCCAACCGGTCAACAGAAAGGCGGCGGGTACCAGGGTCGCCCCTGTCCCGCCGCCGCGCACCGCTGAAGGGTGCGTCCGGTGCTTACTGGCCGGGCAGGGCCAGCTGCGCCGTGGTCTTGCCGGTTTTCTTGTCGTGGCTGCACTGCATGGGGAGTTGCCCCAGGGTGGTCACGCGCTCGCCGCTATGAATGGCGATGGTGGTGGGCAGGGTCATGGCCCAGCCGCCGCCCTCGGCCAGTTGCGCCGCGCGCACGATCTCGGTGGGCTCGGCTTCCAGTTCGGCATGAATCTTGTCGCCGGGCTTCAAGGGGCTGCCCTGTTCCACCAGGGTTTTCAGGGGCAGGCTCTGACCCCCGGCGCCCACCGTCAGTTCTTCGGTGTCTTCCAGCACTTCCTTGCAGGCTTCAATGAACTTGAACTTGCTGATGCCGCCGGCATCGCGGTCACTGTAGATGGGGTTGCGCTGTGAAACGAAGATGGTCACGAAGCCCAGCAGCGCCACGGTGAGCGCAATGGCGACCCACAGCAGCGCGCGGCCCGCGCCGCCGTGACGGTTGGTGGATGTATGCTCGCTCATGTCGCCCCCCAGCATAGCGTTCCCGCCCCAGCGCTGCCCCGGGGTGTCCAGCGCCGCGCGCCAGGGCAGGGGCTGCTAGGGCAGCAGCAGGGGACCCACCGCCACTGCGCCGTCCAGCCCCAGACGGCGCAAGGCCTGGGCCACCGTTTCCCCGGTCACAGGGTGCGGCAGCGCCGGGTTCAGGTCGCTCAGGGGGGCCAGCACGAACGGCCGCTCCCACGCGCGGGGGTGGGGCAGCACCAGCCCCGGCTCCGTGCACTGCTGCGGCCCGTACAGAATCAGGTCCAGGTCCAGCACCCGGGCTTCCCAGCGCTGGCGCCGCTCCCGCCCTGAGCGGGCTTCCAGGGCGTGCAGGGCCGCCAGCAGGGCCGGGGCGTCCAAGGCGGTGCGCAGCTGCACGGCGGCGTTCAGGTAGTCGGGCTGCCCGGGCGGTCCCCCCACCGGGGCGGTGCGGTACAGCTGCGACACCCCGGCCACCTCGCCCAGCGCGCGCAGCTGCCCGGCGGCCCAGGCCAGCGTGGCGGCCGGGTCCCCCAGGTTGGCCCCCAGGGCAATAAAGGCGTCAGTCAGTGGCGCGGCTGGCCCACCCTGAACTGGCGCCCCGGCGGTGCTCACAGCTCGGCGCGGCTGAGGGTCAACTCAGCGAACACGTCGCGGAACACGCCGGGCAACGGGGCAAACGGTTTGTGCACCCGCACAGTCACGTGGCTCAGGCGCGGCTGCTCGCGCAGGACCCGGCGCGCGATCTGGTCGGCCAGCACCTCAATCAGCAGGCGGCGCGTGCCGGTGACCTCGGCCGCAATGGCCGCGTAAACCTCGGCATAGTTCACGGCCGCGTCCAGGTCATCGGCCAGCCCGGCAAAGGGGTAATACAGCTCGGCGTCCACCACGAACCGGGCGCCCAGGGCCGCCTCGGTGTCGTAGACCCCGTGGCACGCGTGAAATTCCAGACCCTGCAGCACCACGCGGCTGGCGGAAGGGGAAGACGGAGCAGCGTTCATCAGCGCCGAGTGTAAAGCAGCGGGCACCGGGTTCAGGGCTTATATGGTTTCCGAAAAATTCTGTCAGGCGTGACGGAATTTTTTCGACCAAACTGAGCCAGCTGCGCAGCAGAGGGAGAAGGAAAAAATACGGATTTCCGGGATCTGGAAGGCTCCGCAGGAGAGGAACATCCAGCTCTTTCCTGGATGCCCCGGACATGGACGGCAGTCTGTATTAGGTCTGCTCCCCCCCATCCAGCAGCCCCGCCTGCACCCGCAGGGCCTGCACATGGGCCGCCGCCGCGTGGGCCCGGACCACCGCCGCGCCCGCCCGCGCCGCGTGCAGGTGCAAGGCCAGCGACCCGGGGTCGCGCTCGGCGGCCTCCGGCACCCCGGCCAGCCAATCAATCAGCCGCTTGCGACTGGCGCCCACCAGCACGGGATGGCCCAGTGCCACCAGCTCCGGCAGGGCCCGCAGCAGCGCGAGGTTGTGCGCCAGGGTCTTGCCGAAACCCAGCCCAGGGTCCAGGAGCACGTCTGGCACGCCCGCCGCCTGCGCCGCCGCCGCCTGCCCGGCCAGAAAGGCGTGCACCTCGGCCACCACCTCCCCGTACTGCGGCGAGTGCTGCATGGTGCGCGGCTCGCCTTGCATGTGCATGATGCAGGCCGGCGCGCCCACCTCGGCACACACCGCTCGCATATCAGGGTCACGCAGGCCACCCACGTCATTGACCAGATGGGCGCCCGCTTCCAGTGCCGCCTGCGCCACCTCCGGCTTCATGGTGTCCACGCTCAGCAGCACACCCGCGTCTCGCAGCGCGCGCAGCACTGGCCGCACCCGGTCAATCTCCTCGGCGGCGGGGACAGGCGCGGCGCCAGGGCGGGTGCTCTCGCCGCCCACGTCCACGATCAGCACCCCGGCGCCGCGCATGGCCTGGGCCGCCTCTAGGGCCGCTTGCAGCGCCAGATGCTGCCCCCCATCGCTGAAACTGTCCGGCGTGACATTCAGGATGCCCATCACGGCGGTGCCGGACCAGCGCACCTGCCACCCACGCGAGGTGCGCGCCGCTCCCGGCACCGCCCGCCCAAAGGTCAGGGCGAAGGGCTCAGGGCTCAGGGACTGCTCCCCTCGCCCCGGGTGGGCAGCAGGAAACTCACCATCACCCGGTGCCGGTCAGGAAAGGCGTCCACCTGCGCGGGCATCCGGCGCCCGGAACGAAACGGCACGTAGCTGTCCTGGGCAATGGGCAAGCGGGTGTCCAGCGCCACGGCCACCGGGTGGTCCTGGGGAATGGGCGTGCCGGGGCGCAGGCTGTATTTCACGCCGGGGGCCCCGCTGCTCACCCGCACGGTCAGCGCCTTGCCGGGGGCGTCGGGGTCGTCCGCTTCATCGGCACTCAGGCGGGCCACCGCGCACACCGCGTACAGCACCGGCGCCGAGGTGTGCTCGGCCAGGGTGTACAGGGCGGTGCTGGCACTGATGTCGGCGCGGCGCGACAGTTCTGCCAGTGCGCGCCCAGTGGGACCAAAGCGGGTCAGGACTTCATCGAGCAGGGCCTGGGGAATCAGCAGAGCGGCGGCCCCCACATTGCACAGGGTCTCGATCACCTGTTCCAGCCGCTCGCCCTCAAAGGCGTCGTGCAGGTCGCTCAGCAGGTCGTCGTCGCCCAGCAGCAGGGCATGGCTGATCTCGTGGGCCAGGGTAAACCGCTGGCGCTCGGGGCGCACGCGGCTGTTGATCAGAATGACCCGGTGTTCGGGATCGTAGGCGCCGTCGCGTTCACCCATCGGCAGAAAGGTCAGCTGCACGTCGCCCAGGCCATGCATCAGGCTGTGGGTGTCCAGGCCCGGCAGCCCCGCCGCGTAATCGGCCGCCAGCGTCTTCATGCGCGCCCGGGCGGCCGCCATCAGGTCAGGCGCCGTCAGGGGCTGCGGGTGCGCTTCGCTCACAATGCGCAGCTTACCGTGTTCACTGCTGGGCCGCGCCCCCCAATGGTGGCCGCCCAGACTGCGCACCGCAGGGAAAGGCCGGTCCCAGCCATCCTGGGTGCGTCCTTCTTTCAACCAAGCGGTGTTCCAGGGCCTGCCAAGTCAAGAACCTTTAGGGCAGACGTGAATCGTCCCCGCCTTCGGCCCTGTTTCGGAACTCAGGCCGTGTTCCTGCTCTGCCGCCTTGTCATGCCCACCAGTTAAAAAGATGCCGGCACGGATGACGGCATCTTTCAAAAGCTGGCTTAGCTGTGGGCTTTGAGGGTTTCCACCAGCGTCACGTACTCGCGCTGGGCGTCGTCCTGACTCATGCCTTTCAGGCCGGCCCAGGCGTCGTATTTGGCGCCGCCCACGAAGTCGAACCCGCCAGGACGCGCGCCTGTGACGTCCCCCTGGCTGCCCTGCTTGTACAGCGCGTACAACTTCAGAAGCACGTCGTTGCCGGGCTTGCGGCTGAGGGTCTGCACGTCCTGCTGGGCCTGTTCGAATGCCGTCATGCCCAACAGTGTACCCGGTTCAAGCTTTCAGCCTGGACAGGCGCAGGGAATAACAACAGAACAGCGCCCCCGGTTTCCCGGGGGCGCTGTGAGGGGCAAGACAGAAGAAGAGGTACGCTGAGAAAGGAGGTGATCCAACCGCACCTTCCGGTACAGTTACCTTGTTACGACTTCACCCCAGTCATGCGCCACAGCCTAGACGCCTGCCGTAAAGCTCCCGGCGGTTTCAGCTGCAACGTAC